>NZ_JAUBTI010000011.1:0-119938 GCF_036702415.1 Microcoleus sp. D3_18a_C4
ATATCTGCCAATAATTGACAATCTCAAAAACCCGCCCCGACCGGGATATTATGGTTAATCGATCGGACATGATATGAGGAGGTGATATGACAAATAACCCAGAAAAAATTACAATTAGAAATAAAGCTTTCGAGTGGGGAAAACGCACTTATTTAATGGGCGTTTTGAACGTAACCCCTGACAGTTTTAGCGACGGCGGAGATTTCTATACCATAGAATCTGCTTTAGCGCAAGCGGAAAATATGGTAAAGTCGGGGGTAGATATTATTGATATTGGCGGTCAATCTACTCGGCCCGGTGCAGTGGAAATATCATTAGGGGATGAGATCGATCGCGTTATACCTCTCGTACAAATACTGCGACAAAAAGCCGATATTTTTGGCTCAGTTCCTATTTCGGTCGATACTACCAGAGCGCAGGTTGCGAAAGCTGCGGTTGAGGCGGGAGCGGATATAATTAACGATATTTCGGGAGCAACTTTTGATTCGGAAATGCTGTCAACCGTTGCTCAGTTAAAAGTGCCAATAATTTTGATGCACATTCGGGGAACTCCCCAGACGATGCAACAACTGACAGATTATCGCGATTTAATCGGGGAAATTGGGGAATTTTTCGAGAGTCGAATTGCGGCAGCAGTTGCTGCGGGGATTGACAAATCTCAAATAATTCTCGACCCTGGTATTGGCTTTGCTAAGAATTACAGTCAAAACTTAGAAATTCTGCGAGAGTTGCGAAAATTCCGTGTTTTAAACTGTCCGATTTTAGTCGGAGTATCGCGAAAAAGCTTCATCGGTCACATTTTGAATCAGCCAGAAGCGAAACAAAGAGTTTGGGGGACAGCGGCGGCTTGTACAGGTGCGATCGCAAATTTGGCAGATATCTTGCGAGTTCACGATGTCAGAGAAATGCACGATGTTTGTCTGGTTGCCGACGCTATCTTCAGGAATCAGTCTTGAGAAGTCGGAGTCTCAATAACTTTTATTTCCCCGCCCTCAGAATGAATCACATCGGGCATAGAACCCATCAGCTCGCCCAGAGCTTCGCTCATGCTCCGGGGGTCCATAAACAGAATTTTGGCATTGTCGCTTTCGCCCAATTTTTGTTGAGCCTCTAAGTATTTTTCGGTTACTAAGTAATTCAAAACTTGCTTGCTATTGGGATGGGAGTCTAAAGCTTCAACTAAGAGCCTCATATACTCCTTAGTGCCGATCGCCTTATTGACCATTGCTTGCCACTCGCTCTTGGTAGCGCGCTCCAATTCCATAGCTTCTTGCACCCTTTTCGGAGGTGTAATGCTTTGAATTTCTACCCGAATTACTTTGACACCCCAAGTTTCGGTAGCTTCGTCCAACTTCTTGAGTAACTTTTTATTCATGTCATCTCGGGAACCCAAGATGTCTTGCATGGGCAATCGACCAATTTCAGCGCGAAACGTCGTTAAAACTAAGTTGGCGATCGCATTTTCAATTTGATCGATTCCATAATAAGCTTTCTGTAAATTCACAACCCGCCAATACACAACGGCATCGACTTCGAGAGCCACATTATCTCCCGTGATTGCTGACTGAGGTTTAATGTCTAAAACTCTTTCACGGCTTGTGTCCACGCAGACGACTTTTTCGACCAGGGGACTGATAAAGTGGAATCCTGGCTTGAGGGTGCGCTTGTATTGACCCAAACGTTCCACTAAAGCTTCGTCGCCACCGCTGACTATTTTGACGCTTGAGTTAACAGCGTAGCCGAGGATGAGCGCAAAGAGCATGGTAAGAATAGACTGCCCCATTTCTATTTTCCTGCTAAGGTTGACTGAGAATCGATCGGAATTCTACTCTAATTTAACTCAAACTCGGCCCCGCAGTGCTAAAATATCTCGACTGTTAATAACTAACTATTTCATCGGGTGGGCCCCATCGGCTCCGACTCTTACGGCGCTAGTCAAGAACCTCAGCCCTGACGGCATGAGGCTTGAAAGAGAAATCTAACAAGCCATCTTGACCCGCCAAGCGTCTTAACTGACTACGTTTTTTGAGTCACGACACCGGGCGAATGCGAAGCTAGTTCCCTGCTCTGTCGCTAGTGGTTAAACAGTTCTAAGGTCACGCTTTACAGTGCTGCTAGCCTAACAAGCTCAGAAAACATTGGCAAAGCTAACTTTACCCCAGAAATGGGAGATTGAGGACAACCATATCCTCACGGGGGGGGCAACCATACCCCCCTACCCCGCAAGGGGATTCAAATTAAATGTAAAGCCGTCCTGTAAAGACGGGGTTTCAAACCCCAGGAATTTTGATGAAAAACGATCAAGAGTTTCCCTGGTTCAAACCTTTAAGGTTGATCGCCCCAAGCATTTTGTTGGGTGCAGGAATCTGGAGTGTCGCAGCGGCCCAACCGGCACAAGCTGAAACAATCGCCCTGCAACTCTCGCAAAACTTGCAGTCGCAGAACTTGCAGCCATCGCGCCGAGGCCCTGCTGTTCGAGAAGTTCTGTCCTATGAGATGAAGGGAGACGAACTCAGGATTTGCAAGCAGGAAGGCAACTCCGAGAAAAAGTGCCAAGTTGTAGGTAAAGGCTACACGATCGGTTTGAGAACTGCCAACGACCTTTACGGTCAAGGAAACGCTGTCAATGCCGAAGCTTTGTACCGGCAACTCATCGCTCGCTATCCCAAAGAAGCGGATGCTTATTACAAGTTGGCAACTATGCTGTCGGGGCAAGGTAAAATGAGCGATGCGATCGCTCTATTCCAAAAAGCAATTGAAGTCAACCCGAAGCACGCCAAAGCTCACAACGATTTAGGCGTGGCGATGGCAAGTCAGGGGCAGTTGCCCGAGGCAATTGTTCAGTGGAGACAAGCCGTTAAAATTAACGATCGATATCCCGATGCTTTAAACAATTTAGGAGTCGGTTTGTACCAGCAAGGAGACAAGGAATACCACGCGGAGGCGGTAGCCAGCCTCAAAAAAGCTAAGGAGTTATTTATCAAGCAAGGTAGAACTCAAGCTGCTAACAGAGTAGAGAAAATTTTGGAGGAAATTAATTCGCGCTCCAGCGACTCCTAACCTCAACCGCCGATCGCCGATTGAAAGAAAAAACATCTTTGGCGATCGGCGTTAATGGGCGTTCAGCGGCGCTTAAACACCCCAAAAACCGCAACCTAAAGCATTTCCTTCAAAACTTGTATAATCAAATCCCCATCCACCCGATCGCTCACAGCAGCCTCACCCAAGCGCACCGGCAGCACAAACCGCACCTTGCCATCCTGCACCTTCTTATCCAGTTGCAAAGTATGCAAAATTTCCTCAACATCCACACCAGCGGGCAATTTGGCAGGTAAACCCGCTTTTTCAATTAAAGCAGATTGACGGCGATCGCACTCAGCATCCCACATTCCCAACTCCACAGCCAACCGGCTTGATCCAGCCATGCCGATGGCCACCCCTTCCCCGTGATTGATCGCCTTGTAATTGGTCAAACTTTCCACAGCATGACCGATGGTGTGTCCGTAATTCAAAATCGCCCGCAAACCCGATTCCTTCTCGTCTTTGCTTACCACCTCAGCCTTAGCTTGGCAAGACCTGCTCAAAATTTCTGCCAACAAATCCGCCTTCACATAACGCATTTGATCCAAACGCTTGCAATTCTCCAACTTCCCGAAAAGTTCAGCATCCCAAATCACCCCGTACTTGATGACTTCCGCCATAGCCGAACGAAACTCCCTCGCCGGCAGAGTTTTGAGTACATCCGGGTCAATCAAAACCAAGCGCGGCTGGTGAAAAGCCCCGATTAAATTCTTCCCTAAAGGATGATTTACCCCCGTTTTGCCGCCAATAGAAGCATCAACCATCGCCAGCAGCGAAGTCGGAACCTGCACGACATTAATTCCCCGCAGCCAAGTCGCCGCAGCAAAACCCGTCATATCGCCAACCACCCCGCCGCCCAAAGCCACCATTGTCGATGAACGTTCTAAACGGTTTTCCAAAGCCGCACCGTAAATTTTCTGTACCGAATTTAAAGTTTTGTACTGTTCTCCCGGTGGTAAAATGCAGCTACTGACTTCCATGCCGGCCGATTCGAGGGCTGCTGTTGCTCTTTCGCCGTACTGCCGAAAAATCGACTGATTCGACACCAGCAGCACTTTTTTGCCCAAGCTGAGATCGCCCATCAGACTGCCGAGTTCGTCTAAACCGCCCGATCGCACGCAAACATTGTAAGATTGTGGCCCCAAGTCAACTTTAATTATGGATTGCATATTTATCTAATTTAGATATTAGATTTTAGATTATCAGAAAATTGGGTTGAAAACCCCGTCACTTCGACGGATTAATGTCGATATAGTGTCGCTCTAGTATGGCATACTAGAGATAGCACAGGCTGAAAAACCGCTATCACAAGACAATATAAATCTGGGGTGTCCCCACTTGACAGGATAGGAAGTAGTAATGCGTAGTGGATGGCGATAACCACGATAAACAGAGCTAGGGTAGCCAACGATCACCCGTGAACCAGCAAAATCAAATACTTGATATTCAAGTTGTACCGTAGGGCATACGGAAACAAGGGGAGCAATCCTCTAAAGCTTGCGGAGATAAGCCCGCTGGGACTCCTCTAAATTAGACTCGAAACTTAGTTCTATTGAACGGGTTTTTGGTTTAAGTAGTGCCGAAAGGATAGAGAGTTTTAAGGTGTATCAGTGAACCAAGAATCCCCACCCATTAAGGCTGGGGAGTGTCAAATGTCTTTTTATTCATTGTTTTGGAGAAATGGCAATGACTCTTAGCGGAGCAATAACTTATTTCGGGCTTTTTGGTGGCATGATCGGCTTGGCGACAGTGCTGATGTTTGGTCTGCGGGCTGTCAAACTCATCTAATTTGCTCATTTAGATGTCTCAACCAGAGGATTTAATCTCTGGCCAAAGTATCAGTTCGACAAAGTATTTGCGCCAACAATCTCTAGGTTTATCTGTAGATTGACGGCGCAAATATTTGGTTTCATAGAACTTGATGCTAGAATTTCCTAATTTAATATTAGACCCAAAGTAATTTGGTTAATGCTTCAATCTAAAATCTAAAATCTAAAATCTAAAATCTAAAATCTAAAATCCCTCGATTCCCCAATTATTCACCTTGAGGATGAAGGAGCGATCGCACTTGTTGTAAAATTCGATCGCTCCTGATTAATTACAAGATTCGTTCTAATTGAGTCGATCGCACTTCTGCCAATTTCTCAGCCCCTGTCGTATCAAAAACGATCGCGTGTTTAGCCGTCGGCAACAACCGCCGTAAAATCTGTATGTATCCATCCGCATCGCCCCGACGGTGGAACCGAGCAACCACCAATCGCTGCATATTTGGCAATTGTCGCACGATACACCAGGGATGAGTGTTTAATTTGGGCTTGGATGTTGGTATCATAGGGTAATCCTTCCCCACCTTCGTGGGGTGTGATAGAAAAGGCGATCGCCCTTAAGTTTTCGAGGCTAGGAGGGCGATCGTTTTTAGTGTACATAGATATCATATGTTGCATACGCATCAATGTCAAGTTAAAACATGGGATACGTTAGACTGCGGATTCGAGAACTAGCTGAGCAAAAGGGTTGGACACTAAAGCAAGTTGCCGATCGATCCGGAGTTAATTACAACACTGTCAGAAGCTACGTTCAGCGCGATGCTTTGAATACAGCCGATCTTTCTGCTGTCTACAAAATTGCCCGCGCCTTCGACGTGACAATGGAAGATTTGGTCGAGATTTTGGAAGATTGAGGGCGCACCAATGGGGCGAGTTCGACTAAAGATTCGAGAGTTGGCAGAAGAAAAGGGCTGGACGCTGCAAGACGTGGCAGATCGCCAAGAGGGTCAATTACAACACGGTTAAAGGGTACGCTAGACGCGATGATGGGATGAGTATGGTCGATCTGAGTGCCGTTCAGAAGATCGCCCTTGCTTTTGATGTCATGAGTCAACTACCCAGCATCAAGCGGAGTACCGCCGGAGATGTGGGCTTGTATCTGAGCTCCACCGCAATTCCGAGAATCTTTGCAGAATCTCAGCTTTAGTTTCACGGCCCGACACATTAGGGGATGCTGACAAGCTCCCCGTACTCGTCCAGTCCTGCCGGACAAGCAACGTTCTCATGGCAATATTTCGCGCACCCACCAAATCAGCATGAAGCTCGTGTCCGCAACACTCGCAACGAAACAATAGTCCTTTTTTAGGTCTATTGCCGGCCGAAGTGTGTCCGCACTTTGGACAGCTTTGCGAGGTATAATTAGCTGGAACTTTAGTAGCTAAAGAGCCGTTCAAATTAGCTTTGTAGTCAATATAGCCGTGCAATTCGGCAAACGACCATTTAGCTTTATTTCGATTAGCTCTTCGCTGTTTCTTGCTAGCCTTTTTACCAGACTTGGACTTAATTATATCCCCAACTCCGGTTAGGTTTTCCAGTCCAATCAAAGTATTAGGTTTGGCAATGTCCTTGCTAATTTGGTGGTTCACGTCAGCGATAAACCGTCTTTCTCTTCCCGACAAAGCAATTAGTCTGCGCTTTGCCGAACGAGTGTCTTTACGCTGAAGAGTTTGTCTAGCTTTATGATAGCGGTTGGCTTTATGTCTAGCTTCTGAACCTGAGTAGAAATTAGACTTGTTTTGTAAGTCTGTTTGTACGGCTAAGTAGCGCATCCCCACGTCAACGCCAGAAACTCTAGTTATTTTCAGTGGGTCGAGTTCAGGGGTTTCTACCTCAACACTTACCATCAAATAGTAAACTTTAGAGGAACGCTGATAGACAATTTTAGCTGCTCCAACTTTGGAACCATTCGCAATGAAATCCAGATGCTTGTTGTAGCCATCATACGAGACTACTATTCTACCAGCTAGGGTAATAATACTCACCTTCTGCTCGGATTTAAACGAGTAGTCACGCTGATAATTCAAGGTACAGGTTCGAGAGATATACTTAGGGGGTTGGTCTAGTCCTTTGTACCGTTTCTTGGTGTACCCTTTAGCGATAGCATCGTTAGATTGTTTTACCTTAGTCCAGAGAGTTTTATACGTTGCCGAAACTTGTCTGGGTACATTGCAAGCCATCTGAGCGCCAAGTCCAAATCGAACTCGCAATTCATTGTAGACAGCCTTTTGTAACTTAGCACCATTGCTGGTTTTGTTCGCATCAAAAGCAACTTGTGAAGTATGATTCAAGGCATCGCGATAAGCCAAGGTAGTCTGAGATACCAAAGCTTTTTGCTCGGCATTCAGGTTTAGTTTTAGCTTGGCGGTGATTATTTGAGGCATTACTTTCACGAACTCTGACAAAATTCTATCTCGTGAAGATGGCAAAAGCAAGTGGTGTAGCAAAAATTATTTGTTCGCTCATCGACCGCCCCTCACCTTCCGACACATAAAGTCATCGGTTTGGTTCGGGGCGGCTCTCCTGGCTCACGCAAATTCCTCCCGACGCTCACCTGGGTACAGGTAGAGCGCGGGACTCCTTTTGGTTTAGTTGAAGATTTGGTCGAGTTTTTGGAATAGTAAGGGCGATCGCGCTAATGGGATACGTTAGACTGCGGATTCGAGAACTAGCTGAGCAAAAGGGTTGGACACTAAAGCAAGTTGCCGATCGATCCGGAGTTAATTACAACACTGTCAGAAGCTACGTTCAGCGCGATGCTTTGAATACAGCCGATCTTTCTGCTGTCTACAAAATTGCCCGCGCCTTCGACGTGACAATGGAAGATTTGGTCGAGATTTTGGAAGATTGAGGGCGCACCAATGGGGCGAGTTCGACTACAAATTCGATCGCTAGTAGAAGAAAAGGGCGAGATCGCTAATGGGATACGTTGATTAATGCCGTACTTCTCGCCGTCTTTTCTTTACTTGTTCGTAAAGCATATAACTACCTTCTATAGCCGATCGCCCGCTATCCCCTAAAATAATTTCTACTCCCTCAATCCAAAATCTAAAATCTAAAATCTAAAATCGATATGTCTCATTCCACCGATATCGTCACCCTCGCCCGCTGGATGGCCGCCGACTTCAGCAACCAAGCCCAAGCCTTTGAAAACCCGCCCTTCTTCGCCCACATCCGCGTCTGCATGAGACCTTTGCCCGTCGAAGTTCTGGATGGGATCAGCTTGTACCTAGAACAAGCCTACGATATTGAACTGCACGTACCGTACCGAGTCCGAGTTTTGAAATTAGTCCCAGTGGGCGATCGAATCGACATCGAAAATTATGCCATAGAAAACGAAGAACAATTCTACGGCGCGGCCCGCGACCCGCAACGGCTGCAAGAAATCAAAAAAGAACAACTGACTCTACTTCCTGGCTGCACCTTTATTACGCAGTGGACGGGCAACAGCTTCAAAGGGTCTGTCGAACCCGGAAAAGGCTGCATGGTGGTCAGAAAGGGCAAAAAAACCTATCTAGACAGCGAATTCGAGATTGACCAAGACAAATTTATTAGCCACGATCGCGGACGTGACCCAGAAACCGACGCCCACGTCTGGGGAGCCCAGGCCGGCCCCTTTGAATTCACCCGCCGGGCCAGTTTCGCCGACGAAATTCAGGTTTAATCTAAAAAAACAGACTCCTTCCTAGGCGAACACGCTTGATTAAAGGTTCAGAATGCACCATAACCTGATACATTAACCCAGTATTGGCAAGCAAGATTCACCGTTGATTTATGAAAGTCCTGGTTATTGGTGGCGATGGCTATTGCGGTTGGGCAACCGCACTCTACCTTTCTAACAAAGGTTACGAAGTTGGCATCCTCGACAGCTTCGTGCGGCGGCACTGGGATCTGGAACTGTGCAGCGACACCCTCACTCCCATCGCACCGATTCAGCAAAGACTCCAGCGATGGCAAGATTTAACGGGCAAGTCGATCGACTTGTTCGTCGGTGACATCACCAACTACGATTTTCTCAGCAAAAGCATGAGAAAATTTGCACCCCTTGCGATCGTCCATTTCGGCGAACAGCGTTCGGCACCTTTCTCGATGATCGATCGCGAACACGCAGTCCTCACCCAAGTCAATAACGTCGTCGGGACACTCAACCTGCTGTACGCCATCCGCGAAGACTTCCCCGATTGTCACCTAGTGAAATTGGGGACAATGGGCGAATACGGCACGCCGAATATTGACATTGAAGAAGGCTACATTACGATCGAACACAACGGTCGCAAGGATACACTACCCTATCCCAAACAACCAGGCAGTTTCTACCACCTGTCAAAAGTCCACGACTCCCACAACATCCATTTTGCTTGCAAAATCTGGGGTTTAAGAGCCACCGACTTAAATCAGGGCGTAGTCTACGGCGTGCTCACAGATGAAACCGGCATGGATGAACTGTTGATCAACCGTTTGGACTACGACGGAGTATTCGGTACAGCGTTGAACAGATTTTGCATCCAAGCTGCGATCGGTCATCCTTTGACGGTTTACGGCACTGGCGGACAAACCCGCAGCTTCTTAGACATTCGGGATACCGTGCGGTGCGTGGAATTGGCTCTAGCCAACCCCGCCGAAGCCGGACAATTCCGCGTCTTCAACCAATTCACCGAACAATTCAGCGTCGGCGACTTAGCCTCCTTGGTGCAAAAAGCAGGCATGGCTATGGGATTAAAAGTAGAAATCAACAACATCGAAAATCCCAGAGTCGAGAAAGAAGAACATTATTTCAATGCCAAAAACACCAATTTGCTAGACCTCGGTTTGCAACCGCACTATCTCTCAGATTCCCTGCTCGATTCTCTGCTGAATTTTGCTACAAAATATCAGCACCGTGTCGATAAAAACCAGATTTTGCCGAAGGTTTCTTGGAAGTAAGTTCAGACCTCTACCTGCGGGGAAAGAGATTTTTTAACGAACCGCGAAGGCGCGAAGGGCGCGAAGTAAGAGAAAAGAAGGGAAGAGAGGAGAAGGGTTCGCAAATTCTGAATGGAGTTTGCTGTATATTACGATAATCTATCTTTTTTATCTCTTTCTCTGTGTCCTCTGTGTCCTCTGCGGTTAATTAAAAAATTCCATTAGGTTTTTACTGCTGGCTTTTTGGGAATAAATGCTGTCTGTAGAAATTCGCACGATTATTCTGTTGCTTTTTGTTGTTCTGCCGGGATTTTCAGCGAGTGCAGTTTGTGCTTATTATTTAATAGCGGAATGGGCGGCACTAACGGCGAGTAATCAAAATTACCGCGCCCGTTAGCGAATCACCGGCTGCTGGGGAAAGGGAAATATTAATTGCTAAAACTGCACAGGAAATTCACAGAATTAATTGCTTTGCCGAAGGTGTGGGATTGCTTTGAGGTAGGATAATTGGATCGAGCGGAATTCACGGAATTTGTATGTTGCCCCCAGAAAAATCTCGATCGTAATTAGTGGCAATGAATCTGCGAACCGAACCATACTTAAACCAGGCAAGTAAATGGCCGAAAACAGGTCGTCACATTCTGGCACAATTTGACGAAAATACCGTTGTAGTGTACCAAGCTTACCGTCCGGCGATCGGTCTTTTTGCAGCGGAACAAGGTTATTTCGGTGGGGAATTTAGTCTGAATCGCATGAGTTGGATTAAGCCCAATTTTCTATGGATGATGTATCGATCGGCATGGGGTACTTCATCGGGTCAAGAAGTAATTCTTGCTATTTGGCTGAAGCGATCGGCTTTTGACGAAATTTTAGCATCGGCTGTCCATTCTAATTTCGTTCCAGCAGTGTATGGAAGCGAAAAAGAATGGCAACAAGCTGTTAAAAATTCGGCTGTACGGCTGCAATGGGACCCGGATCGTCACCCAAATGGATCGAAAATGGATCGGCGGGCAATTCAACTCGGTTTGCGCGGCAGTGTTTTAGCTCGTTACGCGCGAGAATGGATTGTTAAAATTGAGGATATTTCCCAATTCGTGCAGCAACAGCGTCAATATAACGGAGGCGATAGCACGCAATTACTGACTCCTTGTGAGGCAGTGTATCCTGTCATCGACCCCGACATCTCCCAGAAACTACGATTATCGGTTTCCTAAACAATTTACTATGAAAATTGCTCTGTTCACTGAAACATTTCTGCCAAAAATAGATGGCATTGTGACGCGCCTGATTCACACTGTAGATCACTTGCAGCGATCGGGCGAACAAGTTCTGATATTTTCTCCAGATTACGGGATTAAAGAATACAAAGGCGCACGAGTTTACGGTGTGGAGGGCTTGCCTTTGCCGATGTACCCGGAATTGAAAATGGCACTTCCTTCTCCGGCTGTCGGTCGCCAATTAGAGCAGTTTAAACCGGATATTATTCACGTTGTCAATCCCGCAATTTTGGGATTGGGCGGTATATATTACGGGAAAAAGTTCAACATTCCAATTTTGGCTTCTTACCACACGCATTTGCCCAAATACTTGCACCACTACGGTTTCGGAGTCCTCGAACCTTTATTGTGGGAATTGCTCAAAGGTGCTCACAACCAAGCAGAACTGAATTTGTGTACTTCTACAGCAATGGTGGAAGAATTGAGAACCCACGGGATTGAGCGAGTAGATTTGTGGCAGCGGGGTGTAGATACTGAAATGTTTGTCCCGGAATTGGCAAGTCGAGAAATGCGATCGCGCCTTTCTGCAAATAACCCAGACAGTCCCCTGCTGCTGTACGTCGGCCGCCTCGGTGCAGAAAAAGAAATCGAACGCATCAAACCAGTCCTCGCAGCGATTCCCGACGCCCGCCTCGCCCTAGTGGGAGACGGCCCGCATCGCCAAACCCTCCAACAATATTTTGCCGGTACACCCACTAATTTTGTCGGCTACCTCAAGGGGCAAGAACTCGCAAGAGCTTACGCATCGGCCGACGCCTTCATTTTTCCCTCCCGCACCGAAACCCTGGGCTTAGTGCTCCTAGAAGCAATGGCTGCGGGGACGCCTGTAGTGGCGGCGCGCAGCGGCGGAATTCCCGATATCGTCACCGACGGTGTTAACGGATATTTATTTGACCCCGCCGACGAAGAAGGAGCGCTCGCCGCCACTAAGCGTCTGTTTGCGAATCCCGAAGAACGGGAAACCCTGCGCCATAACGCTCGCCGAGAAGCTGAACGTTGGGGTTGGGCCGCCGCCGCTGCACAACTGCAGCGCTACTATCAATCAGTGGTATTTGCCGAGTCTGTGCCCAGAGCAGCCTAAATGTCAGGATCTGTAGCACCTTTAAACTTCACCGCCAGCTTAGCTTGGCTGTTCGATCGTCAGTTGGTATTGAATAGGGATGTTTTCAAAGACCGATCGAACTTTTTTGCTGCATAAATTACCGTCGTTATCCTGCTGTTGCGTTTACCATTAAACTATGAGTAAGCTCTGTAGGAATGCCTTGCGCGCTGCTTTCATAGCGCCCTTTACCTCACCGGATACGGTCGCCGAGTGCGCTAAAACTGTCACACCGCGCGCTGGGGCCGAGCACAGAGCGTCAAATCCACACTGCACTCTCGATCGAACGAAAGCCTGTCACCTAATTTTCAGGCCTTCTGTTTTGCGAACTCAAGTTCAGCTTGAATTGACGAACCCTCATCAGTATCGAGGTTGGAAAAAAGATCGATCGAGCATACATAACAAGCAAACTGAAGTTGCGTGCGCCACTTTTGAACTCACGATTCATCAAAACGACAAGCGAGTGCCGATGCGCTGGCAAACAAATTCAAGAGTTTGCACCGCCGCCGAATCTAGCGCCGATCGACCTGCGGTGAGTCTACCCCTCTGAGCAAGCAGTTAATCATGACATTCTCCAATACTGGTAGCGTTCTGGCTACACTGACTCAAGTCAATTTTATGGGGGCATTGACCTCCCGTGTTAAGAGCCTGCCAGTTCCTGAATTAGTGTGCCTGCTGGACTTTATCACGGCTGAATTTCAGCAATTTATCCGGGCGATGGACCTGATTAACAATGAAGCACTCGAAAGTCTCTTAGAGCAACTTTTAGATGCCTTCACTGTCAAAATTGGTCAAATTTTGCAAGCAGACCGGACAACTATTTTTTTGGTTGACTCCAACAAAAATCAACTGTGGCACAAAACAGTCGATCCACTTACGGGCGAAGATGTAGAAGTGCGCTTGCCTATGGATGCAGGCATTTTAGGCTACGTAGCAACAACCGGAAAATCGATCAATGTCGCCGAAGCTCGATCGCACGAGTATTTTAATACCGAAGTAGACGAACCACCGGGCTACCACATCGAGACCATCCTCTGTATGCCGATTTTTAGCAGCAAGAGCCAACAGGAACCCGTAGCGGTGGTCAGACTGTTAAATAAAGCTGGCGATGCCCCCTTTAGCGAGGAAGACGAACAGCAGTTCCAGGCTTTTGCAGATTCGATCGGGATTATTCTCGAAAGCTGTCAGTCTTTCTACGTCGTGGCCCGCAACCAGCGAGGGGTTGCCGCACTTTTGAGAGCGACCACGACTTTGGGTCAAAGTCTTGACTTGGAAACCACTTTGCGCTCTGTCATGGATCAAGCTCGCGACTTGATGCAGGCCGATCGCAGCACGCTATTTTTGTTAAATCGGGAAACCAACGAACTCTGGACAAAATTAGCTAAGGCTGACGGCAAAACGATGATGGAAATCCGTATTCCTGCGAATAGGGGAATTGCTGGTTACGTGGCTTCGACGGGTCAACCTCTAAATATTACAGATGCTTACGACGATCCCCGGTTTGACCCATCTACAGACCAGCAAACGGGATACCGCACTCGGACTGTCTTGTGTATGCCGGTGCATAACGCTAAAGGTGAGCTGATCGGGGTAACTCAGCTAATTAATAAGAACCAAGGTACTTTCACCCCTTCCGACGAAGAGTTTTTGCGAGCGTTTAATTCCCAAGCGGGAATGGCGTTGCAAAATTCTCAACTGTTTCAGAACGTGATGGTGGAAAAGCAGTATCAGAAAGATATGCTGCAAAGTCTTTCTGATGCAGTGATTTCCACGGATTTGAAGGGGCGAGTTGTGACGATTAACGAAGCAGCCATAGAATTGTTGGGCTGTCCGGTAAATCAAGCTAAAAGCAAACACCATCCCCAGATTTGGGAAGATAAACTTGTGAATCGCTATGTTTGGGAAGTTGTGCCGATCGACAATTTGCAATTTCGACTAGAAGACAGTCTCAAAACTGCTGCCCGACATTACGTTCCCGAACAAAGTTTAACTGTGGGACTGTTGGTAGAAAAAACGCTAAATTCCCAACCAAAAGAAGAAGGACAAGAAGAAGAAGAAGAAGAAGAAGAAGAAGAAGAAAGTTATATTTTGGCCGTGCCCGATCGCACCGATCCTAATTTATATTATGCTTGGGGCGAAAACCGCGCGTGGACTGAGGAAGTAGCGCTGGCAGAATTAGCTAATGCCCAATCTCTATTTGCGCTGCGAAATTCTGCCCTGTATCACCCTTATTGTCCGTTGCCCATCCCCGCCTCTGGAATTAAAGTAATTGAACGTAGTTTGAATTTGACTGTCAACCCCCTACTCAATCCAGAGGGCGGCGTGCGCGGCGGTTTAGTGGTACTCGAAGACATCAGCCACGAAAAGCGGATGAAAAATACGATGTACCGCTACCTGACTCCTGGAGTCGTAGATAAAGTGATGGCCTTGGGTGAAGGCGCCCTGATGGTGGGCGAACGCAAAGAAGTCACTATTTTATTTTCCGACATTCGCGGCTATACCACGCTGACCGAAAATTTGGGAGCATCCGATGTGGTATCCCTGCTGAACGAATATTTTGAGACGATGGTGGAGGCCGTTTTCCACTACGAAGGCACTTTAGACAAGTTTATCGGCGATGCTTTAATGGCGGTTTTCGGCGCGCCCCTGCCGCTGAATCCTCCGGAAAGTCACGGTTGGATGGCGGTTCAGTCGGCTTTAGATATGCGCCGGCGTTTGAAAGAGTTTAATGATTCTCGCCCCGGTGCAGATCCGTTTCGCTTCGGAATTGGGATTAGTTCGGGAGAGGTGGTTTCGGGAAATATTGGTTCCCAAAAGCGAATGGATTACACGGTAATCGGGGATGCGGTGAATTTGAGTTCGCGCTTGGAACAGCTTACAAAGGAGTATGGCTGCGATATAATTTTGAGCGAATTTACATACAGTTTGTGTCGCGAAGGGATTTGGGTGCGAGAGCTAGACAAGGTGCGGGTTAAGGGCAAAAATCAGCCGGTGGGTATTTACGAGTTGCTGCAAAATAGTTCTGAACCCATCGACGGCGAAACCGTTCGGTTTTTGGAACTTTACAGCAACGGTCGGGATGCTTATATTGCTAGAAATTTTCACAAAGCTATTAATTGTTTTGAAGCGGCTTTAGCGATGCGACCGAACGATCGACCTGTGGAAGTTCACCTCGACCGATCCCTAAGCTATTTGGAAGTCCCCCCGCCCGATGATTGGGACGGCGTGCATACTATGACAACCAAGTAGTAGATTATATTACATCCGAGCGATCAAAAGTAAAAAGATTTGATAAACTTTTGATATATTCCTTATGACAGAGTTAAGAAGTGGAAAAATGTGAAAACATAAATCGGATGCCATATTAAAGTTAGTATTTATTTCCAGGCTAACAATTAAATGAGTTATTTATCTGTTCCTAATGCCACAAAAGCCGATCGTATTCTGGTGGTAGACGACGCACCAGATAATGTTTTGTTGGTGCAGACAATCCTAGAAGAAGAAGGTTACGAAATTAGCACGGCAGAAAACGGCTTTTCGGCCTTGAGTCAAATTGACAAGTCAGCCCCGGATTTGGTACTGCTAGACGTGATGATGCCGGGAATGGATGGTTACGAAGTCACTAAACGAATCCGAGAAAATAAGGAATTGCCCTTTATGCCGATTTTGCTGATCACTGCTCACGACAGTGCCAGCGTAGTGCAGGGATTGGACATGGGAGCAGACGATTTCATCCGCAAACCAGTCGAAATGGACGAACTGCTGGCGAGGGTACGATCGCTCCTGCGGCTAAAACACAGCGTAGACGAGCGCAATTCGATCGCCCTCCAGCGCGAAGATTTTGTCTCCCGACTCGCTCACGACTTGCGGACGCCCCTGGTAGCAGCCGATCGAATGCTAAGTTTAATGCAGCAGGGAGCTTTGGGAGAAATTTCGCTTCCCATGCGCGACGCTTTCGGGACGATGGTTCGCAGCAACAAAAACCTCATCACGATGGTAAATATGTTGCTGGAAGTATATCGCTACGAAGCAGGCCGCAAATCCCTAAGTTTCGCTCCCGTGGACTTGCGCCAGCTTATTACAGAAGTAGCTGAAGAACTAGCTCCCCTAGCGGATGCTAAAGGTTTGTCGATAAATTTAGACTTGACAGAAAGTGCAGAAAGTGCACCGATTGCGAAGTATCCGGGCGATCGTCTGGAGCTGCACCGCTTGCTGACAAATCTCATCGGAAATGCGATAAAATTCACCGACAACGGCTCAATAGATGTCAGCTTAAAAGCTGCCAATTCACCTGCTTATACGAGCTTCAAAAACCAACCGCTGGCATGGGTAATCATGGAAATCAAAGACACCGGCGCCGGCATTTCTCCCACCGAACAAGCAAAGTTATTTGAAAGGTTTAGCTCGGGAACTCACAAGAAATCCAGCACAGGTTTGGGACTACACCTGTGCCGCCAAATAGTCGAAGCTCACCGCGGCACGATTGACGTAAAATCAGAGCTGGGCAAAGGCAGTTTGTTTAGTATTCGCTTGCCTTGTTAGAACAGTATAATTCACCCTAACTTTGGGGTGCCAAAAGCGAACATTAGTACAGATACACTGTAAGGGTAGGGTGCAAAGTGCGTACCTAATCGAATTAGGGTTAATTTACCAGATGTCATATAATTACTTCGCAACCGAATTTATGGCAATATGTCTAACTGTCCAGTGTGCGGTGCTGAATACATAGAAGAAAAAGCAGAGTTTTGCTCGATTTGCGGCTGGGATTTGACTCCCTACCCGCAACGTGCTAAGCCTTCCAAAACTTATTTAAAAAAAGAACAAGTTAGATTGCAGTGGGCCAAACAAATGTGGGAATTGGCCCGCACTCAACAAAATTGGTCAGCTAAATTTGATGAGTTGCATGGGGAATTGCAGCAAGGTGCGATCGCCCGCACATACCTGCAATCTCAGTTAGAATGGGTTCTGTACCGCCTCGAACAACTAAACCCCGAATTGATTGTCAGCACTCTACTGCGGCTGGAAGACAAAATCGGCGCTATACCTGCGACAACTCCGGCTATCTCCGAAGTGGGGATGGACTACCGCCAACTGACAAAGCTATTAGAAACTGGAAAATGGCGCAAAGCTGATGAACACACTTGGGAAATCTTGCTGCAAATCGCTGTCAGGGAAGACGAAGGGTGGCTGAGTGCAGCCGATATTGACAGTTTTCCTCCTACAGACCTTCGCACGATCGACAAACTTTGGCAACAATACAGCAGCGGGCGGTTCGGGTTGAGCGTGCAGCAGCAGATTTGGGAAAGTACCGAGGCAAATTATACTGAATTTTGCGATCGAGTCGGCTGGAGAGTCAAGGAAAATTGGAAATATTACAGCGAGCTCTCCTTCAACGAAGATGCTCCCCCCGGCCATCTCCCCGTCACCGCATGGAGACAGCGCGCCTGTTACGGTGCTGGTAAACTCACCGCAGCCGAAAACTTTGCCCGCATCGCTGCCAAACTCGCAACTGGCGATCGGTAATCATCAAAAAAAAATCAAAATCGACATTAACTGCTATAATCAAAACGGTTTAGCAACTGGGGCTGTGGCTCAGATGGATAGAGCAAGCGCCTCCTGAAGAATCGGGCACCCTGCGAGGAAACTCTGGGAGTGAATGTGGTCAAATTTGGTGAAACCTAAAGAGTTCGTGGATTCCTATGACTCTAAGGCAATACCAAGCCAAGCCTGAGTTCAGGGCGATTAAACAATCGCCTATATTGAAATCAGGAAGGTTTAGAGACTAGACGGTCACCACCTAAAGGCTGCAAGCCTATGGTGAAGGTATAGTCCAGAGAGTGGGGAAACTCACACAAATCTGAAGCGCTAGGTCGCCGGTTCGAACCCGGCCAGTCCCGTTAAAAATCAAGAAAAATTAACAGCAGGAGGGGTAAGCCTAAGTTTTGCCTCTCTTTTTTGCATATCCGCTAACGAATTCGCCCACAGACGAATACTTGCTGGAAGACGAGGACTTACCCAGAACCTCTATAGAATCCATCTGAAATCTCAAATCTGAAATCTGAAATCTAAAATCACCTGTTTAAGCCCCACCACCAGCGTAGAGTCAATCTAAAATCTCAAATCTCAAATCTCAAATCTATGATCCCCCGACCCTTTTTTAAATTTTAATTTTTAATTCCTGTTAGTGGGCTGTACGTGCGGTATTTTTTGCTATGGTTCCTTTGTGAGTTACATAAAATTTTTATAGGTTTAGATGTGGTTAAGAATCAATTCAAACACGCGGCGTTACCAGCCTTTGAATACTTCACGCAGTTTTTGGTTCCTAGTAGGGCTTTTGATGGCGTGTTGGTTTGGCTATCAGGAGGTTAAGAGCGAATTTCAGAGACCCCAAGCTTTGTTAGTTCTAGGTGGGGCTACGGAGCGAGAGGTGTTTGCGGCCAAATTTGCTCTGGATCACCCTGAATTGCCAATTTGGGTGTCGTCTGGCAGCAATCCTGAGTTCGCGGAATGGGTGTTTTCAGAAGCTGGAATTGAGTCCGATCGCGTGCACTTAGACTACAGAGCAGTGGATACGGTAACAAATTTTACTACGCTGGTAGATGAATTGAAAGCTAGAGGGATTGAGAGCGTGTATCTGATCACTTCTGACGATCATATGCGGCGAGCTCAGATTATCGGCGAAATCGTGCTCGGCAGTCGAGGCATTAGTTTTAAGCCTGTCGCAGTTCCGTCTGGGCGAACCCCCGAACCAATGGAAAAAGCTGTTCGCGACGGCGCTAGGGCTATTCTTTGGCTGACAACCGGTTATACAGGTGCTAACTTCAGCCAAGCCAGAATGGAATAAACAAAGGGAAGGATTGAGCAAGTTTTAATTTTTTTCCATTCCCTCTGGTTTTAAAACTTGTCTCCTCTAGCGATTTAACGAACCGCGAAGACGCTGATGACAAATTCGTAAAAGAAGAGAAGGAGTAGTTTAAAATTAAGAGATGAACTTCAAAAGCTAAAGTTAATGACCGACCAAATTCTGCCGCAAGTTCTGGATAAAATTTTGAGTGACAGCAAAACGCCGGATGCTGTTTTTTCGGCTTTGGTGCCGGCTTTAGGCGAGGTGTTAAATTGCGATCGGGTCTTTCTCTACCTCCGCAATCCTGAAACGCAAAGAGGCAGAGTACCTTACTGCTGGCGTCGCAACTCGAACTTTCCAGAGATTGGGGACGCGGAATGGAAAAAAGAACCAGAATCTTTAGGGGAAGAAGACCCTTTGTTTGCAGCAGCTTTGCGAACTGAACCTTCGATTTTTGTTGAGGATGTTGAAACAGCAAATCCTGAAGTAGTCAACAAAAATTTTGAGGCAAAAGAGTTCGGGCATCGAGCTTTGATTCACGCTCACCTTTGTTCTGACGGCTTATTGTGGGGGGTTTTGCAGCCTTGTATGTTCGATCGCCCTAGAGTTTGGACTGACTTCGATCGCCAAGTTATCGCAGCAGTTACAAAAAAAATTTCGCCTTTAGCTGTCGCTTATGTAACCGCTGCTAAAGCAGAAATCTGAGCGTCTGATTATATCAAGTCCGAGCGCTCGCTTATATTTATTGTTTAGTGCGAGCTTCTAGCTCGCGTGCGAGCTTCTAGCTCGCGTGCGAGCTTCTAGCTCGCGTGCGAGCTTCTAGCTCGCGTGCAGGCTTCTAGCTCGCGAGCGAGACGCTCGCACTCTTATGATAACTAATTAACCGGACATAATATTACCGCAATTTAACGCCCCAAATCGTGCATCGCATTAATTTCCGTTGCACATCTTTGAGTCAACGCTTGCAACTCCTCGCGATCCGACGAACCGGGCGCTTCAATTAGCTTGCCAATTCGCACCGTCAGCGGCACCGGACGCGGGATTCCCGAACCTTTCGACGAAATCGCGTGAGTTCCCCACAAACTAACAGGTAACAGCGGCGCTTTTGCCTTAGCAGCTATCAGCGCAGCACCTAATTTCGGTTCAGTAATTCTGCCGTCTGGGGTGCGAGTTCCCTGCAAAAATACACCCGTCGCCCAGCCATTTTCCAAAGAGTTGATAGCCGAGCGAATTGCACTGCGATCGGCACTTTCCCGCTTCACTGGATAAGCACCGTAAAGCGTAATTGCCTGCTTCAAAATAGGAACTTTAAATAACTCTTCCTTTGCCATAAATGCGACGGGCCGCCTCATGCAATTCGACAAAATCGGCGGGTCAAAATCGCTGGCGTGATTGCTGACTACCACCAGTGGCCCTTCTGTCGGAACATTTTCTGCACCGTAGATGCGGCCCCGAAAGTAAAGGTGCAGCATCGGGCTGACAATTGACCATTTGAATAAATAGTAGAGAAGTAAACTTTCGACTGGTTCGCGACTTTTGCTCACAGAAAAACCTTAAATTTTAAATTACATCGAATATTAGCCTATCAGTTCAGCAATCAAAAAAGAAGCACTACACGGATTTTGACACGGATACACGGATAGGCCCAGCGATCGGACTGTTTAGCTAATTGGCTAAGTTGAGTATCATCAGTGTATCCGTGTTTATGCGTGTCGTGTTGTTAGATGATTCGGCGGTTGAAACCGCTTTGCCAGCTTGTGTAGTGCCAGAATTTATTCTGGCGAATTCTTTACAAAGGCTCAATTTCCGGCCAGCATAGCTTTCTGTCCTTCCGAAGAAGTCGCGTAGCCCAAGAAATCCTTAACTGCTTGGCTAGGAGGATTTTTGTAGGCGTAGTACAACTGCCGGTGGTAAGGATAGTTACCAGCATCCGTCGTCGCACCGTTGACTGGAACAACTCGCACCGTTTTCTGATTGACTACTTGAGCGAAAGTCGCATAGCCAATGCCGTTGTTGCCTAAAGCTTGCAGCAGGGGAGTTGTAGCATCTCGATCGAGCGTGGTAATATTTGCCGTCCTACCAAACTCGCCACCTCCGAGCACTTGTTCTTTAAACGTTTGGTGAGTGCCGCTAACTTCGGGTCGATTTATCACTTTAATCGGGCCTGCCGGGCCGCCGACTTTCGACCAGTCTTGAGCATTTCCCTTGAAGATGGCTTGAACTTGAGCGGAGGTTAAACCTGCTTTGAAGGGGTTGTTAATGCCGACTACAAGGGCGATCGTATCTAGGGCAACGGGCACCGCTGCCAAACCCTGACCTTGTTCTTGAGCCGTCAAAGGTCGCGATACCGCTGCAATATCGGCTGTTCCCGCCACCAAATCCTGAATTCCTTTTTCAGAACCGTTCGCTTTGGTATCGACTGTCGTGCCGGAAAATTTGCCTTCAAAGCCGTTCTTGAGGTTCTGATTGATTGTCACCATGCTGGTGGAACCGTCAATTCTCACCGCCGTACCCGCAGGAACAGAAGCTGGAAGCGCAAAGGAAGTAGCTGCAACAGGCGAAGCGCGGCCAACTACTGGCGCGACGGGAAGTGGGACGCCATCGCCTGCGGGTGTGGGAGTGGGGGGATTGTTACTAACATCTTGCGATGCTGGTTTGTTGAGAAAAAAGAACCAACCGCCACCGGCTAGCAAGAGAAATAACAGGATAAAAACTATGGGGGGAGGCCCGCTCTTAGCCATAAAATTGTCCTTAGCTGGGAAGTTCTTTGTTGTTGGAGTCGTCTAACATTTGTAGCCTGCGATTAACTTCATCGTCTAAGGTCATATTGTCTAATTCTGCCTGAAGTCTTTCTTGGGGATTCTCAGATATTTCTGCTAAAGCTTGCTGTTGGAGGTTGCGGCCGTGGACGGCGTTTTTGGCTTGCTCAAATTGCGATCGAGCTGAATCGATACTGAGGTCGTTGTTGACTTTGGATATGGCTCCGAGAGCTTCGTTAATCTCTGCCATATCTTTCATATTTTGCATATCGGTTTTGTAGGCTTCCAGCTTCATCCGCTCTCGATTTAGCTTGTCTTTGGAAGCGTTGACGTACTGTTCGGCTTGTTTTACTTGGGCTTCTAACTGCGGCAGAATTTGTTCTGTCTGAATTACTTTCGACATTGCCAAGCGGGCTGCTTCTTCGTTGCCGTTGCGCTGGGCTGTGAGGGCTTGGCGCTCTACGGTTTGCATTTCTCTAACTTTTTCTTCATATTTCGTTTTGGCGCGCTGGTAGGCTGCAACTTGGGTGGAGACTGCTGCTGCTAGCTTTTGCACTGATTCTTGCATCGATCGCAGTGACTCTTCGGCTACCGCCACCGACACCTGGCCGCCGGATTCCACGGGCAGTCCCCACATCCAGTTCCAGGCACCTACGATGGTTCTGCCTGCCTTGTCGCCCATCAACCAGTAAAGGACTTTTTTCATATAAACATCCAGATAAGCTTGGTTTTTACGCCTAGTCTACATCAGGATTTGGCGATCGCCCCGTCAGGTCGATCGATTTCTCGATTTTTGATTAATATTTTCTAACTGTCTGGATCGTCTATCCCCAATTTGCACAACAGGCAATATTCGGATTGGCCTGTTGTGCGATTCGTTGTTGGGCAATCTTCGGGCCAATTAACTCTAAATTTTATAACCTGCCATTTAATAACAGGCTAAAAATAGATTAGGCGGGCAAATCTGCAAAACTGCTAACATTTACCAGCGCTAAATCGGGACAAGTCCGTTTGATCAAACCTGTGAGAACTTTGCCGGGGCCAATTTCCACTACCCGATCGATTCCCTGTTGCGGCAATTGCAGGGAAATTTCTCGCCAGCGCACGCCTTTGGTCATCTGCTGAGTCAAGCGCTGCTTTAAAGTAGCTGCGCTGGTAGTGGCTGACGGTTCTGCGTTCGAGAGCACCAGCATTTTAGCATCGGAAAACCTTGCAGACTTTAACGCTAGTTGAAACTCGGCCGCCACTGATGCCATCAGGGGAGAGTGAAACGCACCGGAAACATTCAATTTAACGGCGCGTTTGACTTTGATTTTGGCAAGCAAATCTTCTACTGCTGCGGGCGTTCCAGAAATCACGACTTGTGCTTCGCTGTTGTCGTTGGCCAGCACTACGTCTCGGCTGTATTGAATTTGCAATTCTAGTTCCTGCCTGTCGAACCCGATCAAAGCCACCATTTGCCCGCCGGAGGCAGTGTCCATGAGTTCGGCGCGGCGTTTGACTAAGCGCAATCCGGTTTCAAAGTCAAAGACGCCTGCTGCGTAGAGGGCAACGTATTCTCCTAAACTGTGACCGGCAACTACCGCTGGCCGATCGCTTTTTTCTCGCATTAAGTCGGCCAAAATACTTTCTACTACGAACAAGCAAGGCTGAGTGTAGAGAGTCCGAGATAGTTGTGCTTCTTCTTTTTGGCAAACTTCCGGGACAGACCAACCTAAAATTTCTTTAGCGAGCTCAAATTTGGCTTTGGCTGTTGGCAAGTTTAATAAGTCTGCACCCATCCCGATCGCCTGGGAACCTTGTCCGGGAAATACCCATGCTGTTTTAGTCATTTTTCCGGTAATCTGCTAATTGGTGGTTGCTAATTGGTGATTGCAAAAATTCTTTCTTTCCCGCTTCTAAGTTCGCTCGCTGGTATCCGCTATCTTTCCGTTAACGAACTATCTACTCGCGACTCACAATTCTAACATATAATTGCCTTTTTTACCAGGTTTATATTTTTTTTGCTACTTTAATTTGATTAATAGCCGTAGCACAATTTTCCACCTTCAAGCCGGGGAAAGTCGATCGAAGAATAGAGGATTTTCAATCTCAGGGCGGGCTTGTCAAGAACTCCTGTCCCGAGGCAGTACGGCTGCGCCTCTTGCCCTATGTATGGCTTGTTAAAGGATTTGTATTATGCAACGGTCGCACTCCCCACAATCATTAGCCAAAGTTTGAAGCCGCCAAACATTATACCAGTTCCCAAAAAGAATGAAACTGCTTTACCAGCTCCAAACCCATAGTTCCTCAGTAATTCCCAATCTAAAATCTAAAATCTAAAATCTAAAATGGTATTACCTTCCCCATTGAAAAATCGCCGCCCCCCAAGTCAAACCTGCACCGAAACCAGCAGCAGCAATAGTATCGCCCGCTTTAACTTTACCCAGACGCACGGCTTCGTCTAAGGCAAGGGGAATTGAAGCCGCTGAGGTATTGCCGTAATTCGCCAAATTGCTGATTACTTTTTCGGGGGGAATCTTTAGCCTTTGGGCAACTGCATCGAGAATCCGCTGATTGGCTTGGTGCAACAACAGCCAGTCAATTTCAGCAGCGCTGACATTTGCCCGAAACATAGCTTTTTCAATGACTTCCGGCACTTTTCTCACGGCAAAGCGATAGATTTCTTGACCGTTCATTGTGATGGGATGAAATCCGCCAACTCCGACGCTGACGCCCTCAATTAATTCTTTTGACTCGGCTTTGTAAGCCAAATTGAGAGACGAATTTTGTGTGCCGTCGCTGCGAATTTCAAATCCCAAAAAGGAATCGACTTCTGAAGCTTGCAATACCACCGCACCTGCACCGTCTCCAAAGAGAATGCAAGTACCCCGATCCGACCAATTCACCCAGCGAGATAAAATATCGGCTCCGATCAGCAAAACATTTTGATAAACCCCTGTCCGAATGAACTGCGAGGCTGTCACTAAACCAAAAATAAAGCCCGAACAAGCTGCTGTCAAATCAAAAGCCACAGCTTTTGTCGCGCCCAACTGATATTGAATTTTACTGGCCGTGCCAAACAAATCGTCAGGACTGGAAGTCGCCAAAATAATTAAATCGATATCTGTCGGCGAAATTTCTGCCATTGCGATCGCCTTTTGAGATGCCTCTGTGGCTAAATCGCACAAAGAAGTGCGATCGTCCGCCAGCCTGCGGGAGCGAATACCCGTCCGCGCGCCAATCCACTCGTCATTCGTTTCTACTATCTGACTCAAACCGTTATTATCCAGCGAAACCTGCGGTGTACAAGAACCGCTACCCGTGACGGCAATGCCGAACCCTGATTGCTGCAACATTCCTCTCCATTTACTCGCTGTTCCATCTAGAAATTAAAAATTAAAAACTACCAATTAAAATTATTTTTTAAACTGCTGAAATTACTCTTTTTTAAGCAAAACAGTTGGTTTAAGCTGACATTTTTAATTTTACATTTTTAATTTTTAATTCCTACTTACTGCCTCTAATTCACAGCTTCTTGTTCCAGAGCGCTTTGGTTGTTGGACGATCGAATTCGCTCCAGCACTTGGTTGTCAACAGCCTCCTTCGCCAAACGAATGGCATTGAAAATTGAAGCAGCTTGAGACGAACCGTGGCTGATAATGCAAACTCCAGCAACGCCCAACAGCAAACCGCCGCCGTGTTCAACGTGGTCTACCCGCTGCTTGAATCCTTGCAAGCTTTTTTGCAGCATAGGGTCGTTAATTTGATGTTGGAGTCCTTTGACCAACTCTTCCTTAAGCACCTGGACTACGACTTCGCCCACTGCTTCCGCAAACTTCAACAACACGTTGCCGACAAACCCGTCGCAGACAATCACGTCGAATTTCCCCGACAGCACGTCGCGGCCTTCGGCATTGCCCACAAAAGGAATGTTCGGGTTGTCCACCAATAACTGGTGAGTCCGCACGGCTGCGTCGTTGCCTTTAGAAGGTTCTTCGCCAATGTTGAGCAGGCCGATTTTAGGTTCGGCGACACCCAGCACGCACTGGCTGTAAATAGTTCCCATAAGAGCGAACTGCTCCAAAAATTTGGGGCGGCAGTCCACATTAGCGCCAACATCGAGAATGAGTACAGAGCTGCCCGGTATCATTGTCGGCAAAACCGCACCGATCGCAGGGCGATCGATTCCGGGGAGCCGGCCCAACCTGAGCAGGGCAGCAGCCATTGCCGCGCCGGAGTGACCGGCGGACACCACAGCATCAGCTTGCTGCTGCTTTACCAAGTTCATCGCTACGTTAATCGAAGCGTTGGGCTTGCGTTTGAGGGCACTCAAAGGTTCTTCGTGCATTTCGATCGCTCCTTCAGAAGGAACGATTTCTAGCTGACCTGTACAGACGCGGCCGATCGCGTCTTGTTGCCGGAGCGAGTCTTCTATTTGCTGTGGGTCGCCCACAAGCAAAATCTCTACGCCTAATTCTTCTTGTGCCTTAAGCGCTCCAGCTACAACTTCGGCGGGGGCATGATCCCCACCCATAGCGTCTATTGCAATTCTTGCGCGTGTCGATCCCATTGACCAATGTTTGAGAAACACTAAAAATTCTACCAGGAATTGAACCTCCCCACGTCTAAAGCCGGGGGATTCTTGCCCACCAATCAAGGCGACAACGGGACATTCAAGTATCCCTCTACTCACTCAAACAGCTTAAAGCTGAGATTGCGTATACTTTCTGAGGCCTTCGTATGTTTAAGTTTGAACGCTCCATACCCTGCCATTATTTGCCCTTTAACTATTCCAAATCTAGTTGGATCTGTCCGTTGCTGGGATTGCTCCATACTAGGGTACTTCAATGCGCTCTTATGTTATTCCTACTCACTTTTCGCTTGTGCTGATTATACACGGCGGTTGAAACCGCTACCGACTTATCCCCATGTCGGTAGCCCGGGGCTTGCGTCTCGTCTTTCGGTCAGGATCTTGCATCCACAAGTCTGAATAAAGAACTAAAATCCGCTCGCTAGGGCGATCGGACAATTCTTATTTCCGACTACTCTGATAGAACTTGTTTTGTCACTACTTTACTATTTTTGACGGCATCTTGAAAAAATCAATGAAATAGTTTACATGACCGCAAGCACTTTAGTCCGGAAACCCCGGATTCATCCGTGGAGCGAAAAAAAAGCTCCCCATCCTCATCACTTGCCCCCGGATTTATCAGTGGGAGCGCTTTCTTCAATTCTTTAATCTCAAATCTAAAATCTAATATCGATTGACTTTAGGAGTAAAAAATGCTGGATTTATTTAGCTCAGGGATGATGTCTCTGTGGCTGGACATGGCTGGAGTAGGCAGTGCCGCGCCTAATGCTGCGTCAGTGCTGGCTTGGCGGGGAGGGATACCCGGGTTAGTGGTGGCCGAAGATTTGGCTTTTGGGCGAATAAATGCGGCAAATCCCGACTTGCCAGCAGAAGCGACGGTGCGGGAATATTTAAAAGAGTTGAAAGACAAGAACTTGATTGAGGGCAATCAGGGAATTTGGGTGCAAGCGGGAATGATGCCGCTGGTAAGTCAGCAGGGCAAGACGCTGATGCCTGGGGCTTCGCTGACTAAGATTGCGACTTCTCTAGCGTCGCTGGAAACTTGGGGCGCGGATTATCAGTTTGAAACGCGGTTCCGGGGAACGGGGCCGATTAGGAATGGTGTATTGCAGGGGGATTTGGTGGTCAGCGGCGGGGGCGATCCGCTGTTTGTGTGGGAGGAGGCGATCGCCGTGGGCAATGCTCTCAATCAAATGGGTATCAATCGTGTGGCGGGGAATTTGGTGGTGACAGGCAATTTCCGCATGAATTATCAGTCCGATCCTTTGGTGGCGGGGGAGATACTGCGGCAAGCTCTTGAGGGTAGCAATTGGCCTGCGGACGTGGTGGCAATGTATTCTAAGATGGCTCCGGGAACTAGAAAGCCGCAAGTAACGGTTGCCGGCAGCGTCATTGCTGAGAAATTTGTGACTTCGGGGCGTTTGCTGCTGAAACGCCGATCGCTCCCTTTAGCCGAAATTCTCAAGCAGATGAACGTCCACAGCGATAATGAAATGGCTCAGATGCTGACCGACGATTTGGGCGGGGCAAAAATAGTGCAGCAGCAAGCGACTTGGGCTGCGGGGGTGCCGGAGGAGGAAGTTCAATTAGTTAACGGTTCGGGATTGGGAGTGGAAAATCGGATGTCTCCGAGGGCGGCTTGTGGGATGATGCAGGCGATCGGGCGCAACCTTCAGACTACTGGGCTGACAGTTGCTGACTTGTTTCCGGTGTCCGGCCGCGATAAAGGAACTTTGGAATACCGACACATTCCGCGATCGGCTGTGGTGAAAACTGGTACTTTGGACACGGTGATTGCTTTGGCTGGAGCCATACCCACGCGCGATCGGGGTTTAGTTTGGTTTGCAATTATTAATCGCGGCACCGATTGGGACTCTTTGAGAGCGCAGCAAGATATATTTTTGCAAAAATTGGTGCAGCAGTGGGGAACTGCATCGATTTTGCCAGTAGCAATTACACCGCACATTGACGGCGCCAGACCTGCCTTGGGGGCAGCAAATCGTAGCGATATTTTGGTCGGAGGTTAAGAAATAGGGGTTGAGTTGGGGTTCGGGGAAGGAGCACTGACAAAATAGCTTAGAATTGGAACAAGACTATTGTGCAAGAAGATGATCAAACTGCGATTGAAGAGATACGGGAAAAAACGCGAGACAAGCTACCGGATTGTAGCGATGAACAGTTCTACTCGCCGCGACGGCCGTCCCCTAGAAGAGCTCGGCTATTACAACCCCAGAAATAACGAAACCAGGCTGGATGTTCCAGCGATTGTCAAGCGCCTGCAAGAAGGCGCTCAGCCAACTGACACCGTGCGTGACATCCTGAGAAAAGCCCATGTATTTGAACAAGTCGGAGCCGGAGCTAACGTTGAATCCAGCACAGCAACAGTCAGCTAGTCCCAACTATGCTGGACTGGTTAAGTTTTTAATTGGGCCTTTTTTAGAGACCCCCGGCTCTTTGCGGGTTGATTGCGAACTGCACCCGCGCCAATCGCGGGTCTGGGTTAGGCTTGCTTTTGAAGATCCCGACAAAGGCCGGGTTTACGGTAGGGGCGGACGCAATATTCAGGCAATTAGAACTACGCTCGAAGCGGTGGCGCAGACGGCGGGTCAGTCCCTCTACTTAGATATATACGATGGTGAAGCGGGCGATCGCGGATCTGGCCCGCCCAGGGGCGATCGCGATCGCCCGGATCGCGACCGCCCAGATCGCGATCGGCCAGATCGTGGCTCGCGGGAGCCGCGAGGCGACTTCCGACCCCGGACGCCGCCTCCGTCGCCGAGTCCCTTGGCTAGCAGAACTCCGAGAGAACAACCTCGCCGTACTAACACACCTACGTTTAGAACGAGCAGAAATACTCCCGGTTATTAACTAACTGCAGAACCCAGAAAGAATTTTAGATTTTAGATTGCCTGTTGTAGAGTTTGTATTACAAGCCCCGTTTGGTTTGAAATTGCCGGTTTTGCGATCGGAAACAAATGTAAAATTTTAAATTTCAAATGTCAGCGGCATCAGGTTAATCTAAAATCTAAAATTTCAAATCTAAAATCTAAAATTGCCTGACTTAATAGAAGGGAGATTTGATTTGTGCCTCAAGCACCAAACTCATTTGGGAGCTAAATCTAAAAGACGCCTTAGATACTAGGTAAAACCTAGTAACGGGCGTCTTTTTGTTCGCAAATAGTGACTGGTTGAATGTTTAGGAATGAGAATTAAATAACTTCCACAAGTTTGTGGGATGGGCGTCCCGCCCGTCCAAAAAGGACGGGCGTCCCGCCCATCCCACAATAACAATTAAAATTGTAAGTTATTTAATTCGCGATCCTTAGTTGTTAACTTTTAATTGCTTATTTGGAGGAGATTATGTTGGCATGAATGAAAAACTAACAATAGAGTTACCGAGCACTCAAAGTGCAATGTCGCTGGCCGGTAATCAAGAAGAAAACCTGAAAATGATCTCTAAGCAAACCGGTGCTACCCTGGTAATGCGAGGGCAAGAACTGCTGATTTCTGGCACAAAAACTCAAGTAGAATTGTGTCATAAATTAGTGCGATCGCTCTCCGACTATTGGAAATCCGGCAAAAATATTACTGGAGTTGAAATCCAGACGGCGCGCCAAGCTTTGGATAGCAACCGCCAAGGCGATTTACAAGACTTGCAGCGAGACGTTCTCGCCAGAACCCGCCGCGGCGAAGAAATTAGAGCCAAAACCTTCAAGCAGCGGCAATACGTCCAAGCAGTACGCACGCACGACCTGACATTTTGCATTGGCCCCGCTGGTACTGGCAAAACATTTTTAGCAGCTATTTTCGCCGTGCAAGCGCTGTTGAGCAAGCAGTACGAACGGCTGATTTTAACCAGGCCAGCCGTGGAAGCTGGCGAAAAATTAGGGTTTTTGCCCGGAGATTTGCAGCAAAAAGTCGATCCGTATTTGCGCCCGCTTTACGACGCCCTGCAAGAAATGATCGACCCTGAAAAAATGGCCGATTTAATGGAAAGAGGCTTGATCGAAGTAGCTCCTTTAGCTTATATGCGGGGGCGCACTCTCAGCAATGCTTTCGTAATTTTGGACGAAGCTCAAAATACGACGCCGGCTCAGATGAAAATGGTGTTGACTCGTCTGGGCTTTCGATCGAGAATGGTAGTAACGGGGGATATCACTCAAACAGATTTGCCGCCAAACCAACAGTCGGGATTGTCAGTCGCCCAAAACATTCTACGCAACGTTGAGGGCATTGCTTTCTGCGAATTCTCTCAGGCGGATGTGGTGCGACATCCTCTAGTGCAGCGGATTGTCGCTGCTTACGAACTGCACGAAACATAGTCAGTAGTCATTAGTCAGTAGTCAGTAGTCAGTAGTCAGTAGTCATTGGTTGTTGTTTTTAATTACCAATAATCAATGCCCAATGCCCAATGCCCAATGCCCAATGCCCAATTCCAAATACCAAATACCAAATTCCCAATTCCCCAATTAAATTATGCCTAATCTGAAAGAATTCTTGGAAGCTTGCGAACAATTGGGAACGCTGCGTTTAATCGTGACTAGCAGCGCGGCGGTGCTGGAAGTGCGCGGTTCAATTCACAAGCTGTTTTATGCGGAGTTGCCGAAGGGTAAATATGCCAATATGCACGCCGAAATATTTGAGTTTCACCTAAATATGGACAAAATAAAACAGGTGAAATTTGAAACTGGCGAGGCGAAAAGAGGGAATTTCACTACTTATGCAATCCGTTTTCTCGACGAACAAAATGAGGCTGCTTTGAGTGCGTTTTTGCAGTGGGGAAAGCCGGGGGAATACGAACCAGGACAGGTGGAAAATTGGCACGAATTGAAGGAAAAATACGGGGAGGTTTGGGAACCTGCACCTGTTGAGGCGCTTTAAAAGATAGGTTTTTCCACCTGTGAATTGCATATTGGGGGCGGGTAGGATGCCCAACCCCTACTCCCCACAAGCAGAACATTTATTTTTGTGCAACAGGCATCTTGCGTGTTTATGAAAATGGTATAAAATATGATGTTTAACTGATTTGTTGTCTAATTTTTGAATTAATGAACCGCAGAGGGCGCCGAGAACGCAGAGAAGAGAGAAAGAAGAGAAAGAGAGACAGAAGGTTAGTTTTTTGAATGTAATTGGGTATGAAGGGAATTTGGGGTTTTTGTCTGGTTTTGCTGGTGTTGCTGTGGGGTGGCGGTGCGAGGGCGGGGGTTTTGGGCGATCGCATATCAAGTTTTCCCAATTGGGAAAGCAAGCCTCCTATCGCTGTAGCTAAGGGAGATTTGGTATATCCCGACTGGATGGCGGGGAATTGGAATGTTGCTAGCACTTTGGTAGATTTAGCCGCTCCTTTAGCGCCAAATATTGTCACGCCAGGGTTTGAAAGCAACCGCCAGTATTTGCAGCAGCCGGTATTATTTAAAGTGCGATTTCAACCTGAAAAAAATCTTGGGTTAATTTCTAATTATACATTTAAAAATGATCAAAAGATTGTAGCCGATCGCACTTTTAACGGTTTGAATATTGCCAAGGCTTATTTAGGCGATCGTGGCGTACTTTCGGTGAAAGTCGATCCGACCAATCCCAACCGCCAAATTACTGTTTTGAAAGGGGAACGCCAATTAATTTCGATTGTTACCAGTCGGGGGACTGAGACGCGGAATCCTCGCGAGTTTGTGTCTACAGAGATTTCTCAGCAGGTGTTTCGGGGGGAGTCTGATATTTATTTAAACGAGGTGGAAACAACAACGGCTTATCGAGTTGTTGGATGTGGCAAAAATGGCGATTCTGCGAGTAAAAGAATTCAGGCGGATCAGGTGACAGCGATTTATTTGTCGCCCCAAGACCCGGATTATTTTGCGGCTGGGGGGAATCCTGTGGCTTTGTACCGATATCGGTTGGAGTTGGTGGGGGCATCTTCCTTGTGACAGTGACGAGTGGTGGAATTGATACGCTGGAAATCTATCGTCGGGTGGGTGTGCAGGAGGTTTGGTTTTGGTAATATGGGGTAATTTCGGTTTATTGTTTGCGTCCAACGGGATATGAGTTGGTGAGTAAGAGTGAACTGTTGCCGGAGTTGGATTTGCGATCGATCGAGTTTTATTCGCGGATGGCGGATCAATATGATGGGGTGAATGCTTTTATGCGATCGATGTAGAAGTCCAGAAGAGCGATTAAAAAAATCCTGCTTTCCCCTCACATTTTGCCTTGGCGGGAGTTTGTTTCCCTGCAGTTTCGGTTCCCGGATTTCGGTAGTTTTGCAGCAGCAATTGGGGCAAAAAGTAGTCACGTAGTTCACGTAAACTCACCGGGACTCCAACATTTCCTCAACTGTAAAGCCAATATCAATTGCAATCCGCTGAAGCAATCGAGGTGATATATCACGCCCTTTATGAAAAGGAACTGTAGTTCCTCGCCCATCTTGGTGACGGAACTGCTTATGTGAGCCTTTTTGACGCACCTCTACAAAGTCAAGGTTCTCTAGTATGCGGACTATTTCCTGTGGTTTCAGAACTGGGATATTGCTCATGTTTATCGGATCACAATCTGTTGTGTACCTATAAACTCAGTCTGAATGACGAGAGTATCATCTTCTAGGAGCATCTCAATTACCTCACGCAGATTCTCGTGTAACTCATCCAAGGTTTCTCCCTGGGAATGCGCCCCAGGAAATCCAGGAATATAACCAACGTAAAGCTTGGTATCAGAATCTTTTTCGATTATAGCGGTAAATGTTTTCATAAGATTCGCTTTCTATTCGTTAAATGTAAGAAATGTAATCTCTTATAGATTATATAATATTTCACCTGCACTGAATGTATGCTTTGAATACGGGATTGAGGAAAAAGAGCGATCGCCCTCCTACTAACACTTTTTCCACTAAGCCGCGTCGGCCTAAAGATTGTATGGCTTGCCAAAATTCTGATTGGGATAATTCACTATCAGTAGTTTTTCGGGAAATATCTACAGTTTCCTTTTGAGTGGCTAACCAGTATAACGCCTTTTTTTCTGACTCTGATAAACGCTTTAGGTGAGATTCTAAGATGGGTTCTAAGTCACCTAAAAATAAATCATTTACATCGGATAAAAACAGGGAAACGCTACCATCAAATAACTCCAAAATAGTTGCAGCAATGATATTTAGCCAGGAAGGATGACCTTGATAAATGGCGATCAAGTCTGACCATTTTTCCTCATCGACTAATCCTTTTTGTTGGAAAATTTCTGCGGCTTCTTGTCCTAACCCTTTGAGGTGTAAGCTTCGCGTGGACAGGTTTTCGGCTTCTAAATTCGCTATTTCTTTGGGTTTTTCCCAACTGAGGAGGATTAAACAACTCTGATGAGAGGATGTGGCAAGTTGTTTAAAAAATTTGCCATAGTCTTCATAGCCTGCTAAATATTGACCTGCTAATTGACTGCTACTAAAAATATTCTGTACGTCATCAAGAATTACTAGACAGCGAGAAGATCGGAAATAATCGATGATTGTGGGTAATGAGGGTTGTTGCGATCGCCCAAAAAATTGCTTGAGTTCGGTTTGGACGGTTGAAAGTGTGGGTGTGTTGGTGAGGCTTAACCAAATAATATAATCAAATTCGGTTTGAATTTGTTCGATGAGTTTGAGGGCGATCGCACTTTTGCCAATTCCACTTAAGCCGTAGATGGTAATTAAGCGGGTGTGGGCTTGTAAAATCCATTGTTTGAGGGTGGAGAGTTCTGAGGTGCGATCGTAAAAGTAAGGGAATTCCGGTGCGTCTGTTAAATCGATGATTGGGGATTGACTGTTGTTTTGGGGAGAGTTAGGGGGAAAGGGCGATCGGGTTTTTGTATCTTCAATAGTTTGTACAAATTCATTACAAATATTAATATTTCCTTTTACACATCGAACAAAATTAGAAACTTGAGAAATAGTATATTTTTTTTCTAACTTAGAACGAAAATTAAATTTATTGAGGTCTTCTCCTAATTCCTCACCCAGTTTTTCCCATAACTTAGCCGCTTCTTTTTTTACGTGAGATTCGTTACAATTATAATCTTTAGCTATTTGAGGATATTTTTGCCTTTGCCAAACACCCGTTAGTATTGCTTCCTGTAGGGGTGTGAGATGTTCTCCAGTTTTGTCAACAATCAAATTATTCACCCATTGTACAACATCTTCAACATTCATACGTCAGCGTTGAGCGAGGTTTAGTGTACTATATTCTACCAAATCCTACTTTGTCAACTGAATTATACCAAATTTTACTAAATTAGTTCAGGATGGTTAGAAAAATTGGGTGCTAAATCCGACTGTTTTTAGTTGTCATATTTTATCTAAATATTGTAATCTAACAGAGAGAATCCACCACAATTGCTTTCTCGATACTTTAGGTAAATTAGTTTGAATAGTTAGGGGTTATGTATTATGGACTTTTTATTTGCCATACCAAGTTTTATTTTTCACTTGGTATCAACTTTCTTCTCTTGGATTTTCAGTGTCATTTTGGGAATTGGAGGTATTGCTTTATCACCGTTTAAGCTAGCGTGGGGGTTATTGATGGGGGTTGGTAAGGCACTAATTTCAATAGTATTATTACCAACTTTATTGTTTTCCCACCCAGGAGACATCTCAGCCACGCAACCTGTTGTCGGTACAAGTGCTACAGTTCCTAATACTTACAATCTTGAACAAATCTACGATGATATAAGTCGGCTAGAAGAAGAGGGCAGAAAACTGAAGCCTTTGAGCAATAATTATCAAAGAGAACAGTGCGTTATCCAAATGCAAGAATACCAAAATCAAGCCGCAGAGTTAGTAGAGAAAACAAAGGCTTTGCCAGATCAATTTAATACATTAAAGGCAGCCGCCGGATCTCTGAATTCGTGCCTTTCTTGTCGTACATCTTCTCTTGAACAACACTCCTGCAATGCGGTTAGCATGGGTCTTAGGGACTACCTCAATGATGAGTGAAGAGTAAGGAACAGCAATAAAAACAACTTAAGAGGGTATGTATAAATAAAAGCAATTGTAGAGTGCGTCAGGGAAAATAAATCTCCAATTGGAGAACAGGACTTGCCCTGATGCACTGTTATCCCAAGCTTTAGCTAGCGAGGCCCAGCTTCAATTGCAGAATTGGCTATGTTAACGAGCATTTCCTCTCGCCCATTCTTCATAGTTACTCGGTATAAAACGCCTTGATACTGCCATTCAACTAAGGCCGTGCAATAAGCACCGCAGACATTAGAAAAAACTCCTTGTGTTCGGCCTGCTAATTGAATGGTTTTGAATTCACTCCTAAATCCTCTGATCGGTGGTTGGGCTGGTTCTCCACCTCTTTTTGCTGAAATATCCCCGATATAGCAGGGCGTACCGCTGCAATTAGGTATGGAGCTCATTACAACGCTATAGCCCTGTGTTTCGACTCGGCTTTCCAAGTATATATCTCCTGAGAACGGAAGCTGACTGGGGAGAAAAATTGGGACTCTCGTCTTACCTTCCATGTGCGAAAGAATTTCACTAACTGGAAAAGAAATACTCGATCGCGAATTACCTCCTTCAGAATTAGCAGACTGAGGGCGAAACCCTTGCACAAAATTCGTCCACCGCTGAATTTTATTACCAGTAATATCTAAAATTGGAATAGAACGAGTCCTCGATATTGGCCGCCCAGCCTCCCCCTGAGAATATTCGATCGCAGTACGCTCTGGTTTCCCTAAACCATAAGTATTAGCAATCTCGCTAGCCAACGGACAGTTGATTCTAAATTGCCCCATGTCAATTTTACCATTTCCTGCGAAGTAATACCAAGTCCTACCGCCAGCGTTGGGTATCTCCTGACAGTCCAAATATGTCACCTCAAACATCTTCGCAATATGCACGTCATAGAGGCGCAATTGACCCCCATAAGCAGATTTTGTGGTATTGGTTTCTGACACCGTAAGGGTATAAGTTCCTTCCGCGTGTTGTAACCTCATGGGAACTTGTGTTTGAGCGATCGCCTCTGGTATCCTCTGAATGGGAGTTCCCAAAACCCAACTCAAAGTAATAATAGCAAAGCTGCTTAGGAATAGTTGTTTTACGCCTCTCATTTGTTCCTATAAAACTATTGGATAGTTGTATTATAGAGCCTTAGTTTAACCGAAGCAGGACTTACCTGCGTTGAGGCCAAGAAACCGGGTTTCTGCGATAATTTACGCATCGTCACCCAGATTTAGGAAGAAACCCGGTTTCTGACTACCCACGAGAAAACCCAAAATCCAAGAAACCGGGTTTTTGCGACAATCTCGGAATTCCCACGCCCGATTTTGCAAAAAAAACCGGTTTCTGACTCCACAAAATTATTTTTACATAGCAGTCAAAAAATTAGAGGTTTTCCCAATCACTAATATCAACTTTAGCCTGTCCCAAAATTTTAGCTAAAAAGTTGGCACTGATATCACCTTGATGAGGATTGGGGATGGTAATGCGAAGGTTATCTTTCAACATGAACTGATGCCTTTTTCCCGAATAGGGGCCGTCAAATCCCAGTTGTTTCAGGTAATAAATTAAGTCTCGACGTTTGATTGGTTTTAAAGGGGGCATCAGGCGACTTCTTTAGTAATTGTCAGGTCGATATTATCAAGAACTGGTAAAGGAAGTTTCAGGGTGAGACCAAGTAAAATCCAGTCTTCCAATACCTCTTGCAATTCTTCTCGACAAGCTTCGAGACTTACAGCATTTGCATAGACTCCCTCACAGATAGGAATTTCTCCGTAGAAAGTCCCATCATCAGGGAAAATTTCATACTTAGCTTGCTTCATGGCAGCTTGGATGTATTTAGTTAACATATTAAAGCAATCTCCTTTTGGGATTTTTAGCTGATGACGTTATGATAGAGTGCGATCGCACTTCTTCAACAATCTCGACCAACCTCATGGGATGAAAAGCCGACTTACACCCATATAAGTATTAATATCAATCACAATTTCAACCAGACTAATTGCACAACGCTGCCGATATTCAGAGTCATTCAACAAGCGATCGGCATCGCCAATAGTAATCACGGGGAGTGATGTTGAAGTAATTTCCTCGCGCATCACTTGTTCTAGAGAGTTATCGCCCTTCATACTCCGATTGGCCGTCAATAAAATCATCTGGTTTGATTGAGCCAACCGCCAAACTACCCGATCGTCACTATCGATCGGCAGGCTCATTTCATCAAAGGTGATAAATCGAATGAGAACCCAATCTAGCCAGCCACTACTCACAATGCTACCTGAGAGAAGTACGGCGTGTCCTCTCAAATTATGATCGACTAAAAAATTTATGGCTGAGACTTAAGTTTGGCTTTTGCTGCTTGAAGTTTGGCTCGAATAGCTTCTTCACCAGGTTTTGGTGGTTGGGCGGCAATTCGGGCAATCAGATCGCGATTTTTTTCTTCGTAGTACAGCCGCAGTTCCTCAGCTTCCTTAAGAACCATTTGATACTCAGCTTCCACATCAGCGCGATTTGCCTCAATATAAGTTAAAGCCACGTTAATTTGTTCCTCTGTAAGCTCAAACAATCCCCTGATAAACTTAGGCGGATATTGAGCCGTCACATAGTCCATGATGTCGTAGATAGTGATGCGCGTACCTGCGATCGACAGTCCTCTTTCTGTACGGATGATAGCTGTTTGTTCGTTGGATATGGTTGTCATGCTTATAGCCTCCTAGAAGTTATTTCTATATTACTAGCTGATTACGTGGAATTTTGAGATGAATTAACTCTATTATACTTGGCGATCGCTCTCTGAGGACGATCGCGGGAATTACGCGATCGCTCCTTCCACAAATAAACGTATTAACCAATTAGTGAATTTTACTGCGACATCTGTGTGAGGACGCAAAGCTTGACTTGTAATTGCCTTTCCCAAAGGATAACCAGGTTCATCATGCCAAGCAAGATATGTATGAATCACTGCTTTACTACGATGCACTTCTTTGAATGTGGTTACTTTACTATCCTGTGCCTGTTCAACACATTCTCGTGCAAATGTCAAAGATGCTGGTTCTGCAAGTTCAGCACAAAAGTCTTCTAACATTCCAGAATCTTGATTATTAGGCATCAGCCAAAACCCCAGTTTAGGTTCATCTGAAGAAGGCTCGACTACCGTTCCATCAGCATCAGGTTTGTTCGGTAACGTATAGTTGTAATGTTGTAACTTGCCTTTTATACTTTGCCATCTGCCTTCAAGAGAAGGCTTGTCAGCATCAAGCATAACTCCTATTACTTGAGGAGGATTAGGACGTATAATCAGCGCATTTAGTCGCTTCAAAACCCCGATATCTGAACCGCATTGATAGATACCGAAAGTCTTAGGAACATTATGAGCTTTGCATAAAGCCATCACCACATGGCAATCATTATCTCCTTCAACAAGTAAAACTCTATCTGTATCTTGCTTGCAAACACTATCCTTCTCAGACACCTCGCTTGTATTACTCATCGTACTTCAACATCCATGTCAATAGAATCACTCAGGGTCTCAGATGTATATTCTGTTGCTTTTATCGATTCATTTTTGGCATCCAATCTGAAGAAAGCACCAAGGGTAGGATAGTTATTCCAGGCTTGGTAGAAACCCTTGATACAATCGCGGCTGTGAGTTGTTGCAAAAATTTGAACATTAAGTCTCTCCGATATCTGAAAAACAATATCCCAAAATTTAGGTTGGATACTCCAGTGCAATCCATTTTCAAATTCATCAATTAATAGAAGTCCGTTTCGAGCATTGACAAGTGCAACAATTATATGAAACAAACGAGTCATACCATCTCCCATGCTCTTGAGAGGTAATGGTTCGTCTATGCCTTTAATTTTTACTAAAGGAACACGGTTGTCACTTGTACGACTTCTATTAACGTCCTCTACAAAAGCTACTCCAGTAACTCGATGGTCAATGATACGAAGCGCAGAAATAACCTCCGACTCTAAATCGGTCAAGCTAGTTAAATCCCAAAGAGCAGCTAATTTTCGATTTGGCATATTTTCTGTCGAAACAATCTGCCATGTGTATTTAAATTCTGATTCCTGCCTTTCATAAATAAGTCTAGAGCTACTAAGTCGGATGTTTCGCATATCGACACTATCTAACCTAAAAAGTCTTCGAGTTTTTTCGCCTTCTTCTGCTACAATAAAAACTTCAATACTAGATATATATTCGTCAAACTCTACATGAGAAAACTGTACATCAGAAAGACGAGTTTTTCTGATATTCCCTTCATCATCATTTTTATTTTGATATGCAGCAGTACCAATATTAAGCTTTATATTTGATGACACTTCCCCAAGAGAAATGCCATCTTCTCCGATTTGGGGCAATTTATGCCCAAAGAAGAGATGTCGCACAGAATTTCCAATAAAATTTTGGGAATGTGGTTGGGCTTCACTAAACCAATTCTCTTGCCTAGATTGTACAAGCTCAAGCATGACTGTAGCAGAAGCATTGCTGGCATAGAGTTCTACAGCTTCAAGAAATGTACTCTTCCCTGAATTATTCTTGCCAACAATCAGGTTGACACGACCCAGCTTTTTAACTTCAAGGTGTTGAAATAGCCTAAAGTTGTGTATCTGAAATGACTCCAGCATACAATATTCCTATAAGTTTTTATAACAAGCTTATATCATATTTGCTTAAAAAGCCAGTTTTTGAAATAACTCGGCAATTGGAAGAGTAAAGCCGGGGACGATTTCTTCCCCATCGAGGGAGTTAACGGACTTGAGCAGGCGATCGGGCTCTTGGGACGATCGATAAACTAACACATACTGTTCTTTAGGATGAATCACCCAGACTAAACGCGCCCCATTCTCGAAATATTCTACGAGTTTGTCGTGAATTTCTGCCACTGTATTGCTAGGAGAAAGGATTTCTACGGCAAGATCCGGCGCACCTTCTAGGAAGCCATCGGGGAGATCATCTAGCCCTTGCAGGCGTTCTTTTGCCATGAAGGAAACATCGGGCGATCGCTTGTTTCCTGATTTCATCTTAAAAGCAGTGCTGGAATCGAAAATTGCGCCTAATTTTCGCGTTGATACGCAGTTAAACAAGGCTGCACTCAAAATAACGGCAACATAACCGTGTTTTGCACCCGAATTTCCCATGTCAATTAGTTCTCCATTCACAATTTCATAGCGGTGTCCATCTCGGTTGAGTGCCATGAATTCGGCATCAGTCCAGATTTTTTTATCTGCTGGTGTTTCAACTTGGTTTTCAGTTAGGTTTGACCTTTGGTTTTGAATTAGAGTAGCCATAGCTTTCTCCTAAACTTATATTTCTCGTTAAATAGAATCCATTTCAGCCTCTTAAAAATCGCCCTTAAAAACTAATGCGGCGGTAGACTTCAGACATCGGAAGTTCTATATTTAAACTGTGCAGGACGATCGCCCGATCGAGCCGATCGCAAACTTGCCATTGCCAGCGATCGCTACTTGGGCGATCGCCATTATAATATTGCTCAATGTAGGGTTCAGCTTGACTAACCAGCAAATATTCACAAAAACTAGCAAGAGAACGATATTTTCTGAACTTTTCACCTCGATCGTAGCCTTCAGTAGAGGGGGAAAGAACCTCGACAATCAGTAACGGATTGAGAATTTCATCGGTGCGATCGCCATTGAATTCCGGTTCACCATCAATTACCAGAACATCGGGATAAGTTCCGTGATTGAAGCTAGGAATCCAAATTCGTAGATCGCCGTTATAGATTTGAAAATTTGTGTCTCGCACAGCCACGTTAAGAAAAGTCGTAATGTCTACGGTAATACGGCTGTGAGCGGGGGAACCTCCTGACATAGCGATAATCTCTCCGTTACAGTATTCGTGACGTTCTTCGGCTGTTTCCTCGATCGCCCGGTATTCATCTGGAGTAAAGCGAGTCTTTGTCGCATCTGGAAGATTTGGCGGGTTGGTTTGAGTTATAACCACGATCGCACCTCCTAAATAATTAGACCTTAAATAATTATGGCTGACAGCTAGATAATTGTCTCAACCCAGAGGCGATCGCTTTTTGGGCAAATAAATAAATAAATAATATGGGCGATCGCACAATCTCCTGACATCGCCTTCTCAAAGTTGAGATCCTTCGTGGCTCCGCTGCACCGCAGGATTTGACTGTTGGCGCTGTGCAATTTTGATTAACATCCTCAATGCGTCATTCACTGCTGCATCATTAGGAAAAGCTTGGGCAATATCGGGGTCTAAAAGCACCAAGTTTGTCCCTGCACGATATTGCTCAACATACTTGCCTTTAACACCTCCTTTCATCTGAGCAAAGTCATACTCAGCAAGTAATTCGTCTTCCATTTCGTTCTCAATATCCTTCTTCATAAAACCTCTGCTCCTGGCGGGTAGCTTTTCTGGCACTGATGATTCTTACTTTTTCTCCTCGATCGGTGTATGCAACAATTAAAAGTTGTCCCTACCTGGATATACCAATGATAACGTACCTGCTTTCTCCGATGGAATGCTGAGGATCGGGAAAAGTTACAGATAGCGGGTCATTAAATATGGTTGTGGCTTCTTGAAAGGAAACACCATGCTTCTCAACATTTAGTGTCGCTTTGTCTGGATTCCATTCAAATTCCATAAATAACTCTCCATGCCTTTTTCCGATTCTGCTTCACAACCGCTAAATTCTCGCTTTCCTTTTATTTTTAACACTCAATTGCTTAGTAAGCGATGTATAATAATGCAAAGCAAAAAGCAGATTAATTCCAAAAAACACCAAAGTTAAAACAAAGGTAAAAAACGACATAAACGACAGCCGGGAAGTCATCGTAAACATCGCCAAAATGATTGAGCAAAGCCCAAAACCGGAAGCAAAAGAACTTAAAAGTAGCAACCGCACCTTAGACATAGTTTAATTTAAAGATTATCAGTAAAATACACTCTTGGCATCTACAGAGGAGTGCCAAATGATACTTATTACTATATAGCGGAATTGCTCAGTTCCGCCAAGGGCAAAACGACTGCTTTCCTAAAAAGGTTTGAATTATTATACAGAAAAATACAGCCCGCGCTCTTGTAAACTCCTGTTGCTCGACTTAATATCAATCACAGGAATTCCCCAGCCTCTGCGAGCATTCCACCTTTCGCCGTACAGTCACCGCAGCCGCAATCCCGCTGACAGCAAAGTATTCGCTTCCAAAACCGCGCTTTCCCTGGGATTCCAAACATTGCCAAAATCCACCAACGCCGTCACCTGCAAAACTCCTTGGTTGTCGCGGGTTCGCTTGCATCGGATACCGCAACTCGGCTGAATCAAAAATCCCGCTATCGGTCAGCAAAGCATCCTGATGGTAGGCCCGCAATGTGTCTGAGCCCCCTATACCCAATGGTTCGATCGCCAAAAGCTCTGCCCCAGCCAATTTCACATCCGATCGCACCTGCAGCAGCGTCTCAGGAGCCAACAACCGCACGTACTGCAATTGACCCCGCCAAATCAAAAAGCGACTGTCAGGGCTGCTGCTGCTCACCGTAGCGCCAAATGCTGCCACTCCCTGACAGAACTGCCCTCGCGCCGCCAAGACATCTCTCTCCCCTCTGAGTAAAATCCTGAAACAGCCTCAGCACCGCAACCGGATTTCTACCCCGATTATCTGCTTCCGGCGACAGCGGAAAATCCTTTCCCAGCAAAGATGTATCGCTTTCTCGACTGCTGGTACCAATACCGATCGCGATTTCTCTTCTCGGATTTTGCACGATCGGCTCGCGGTAAGTCAACTGCCAACTACTTCAAATCGATCGACTTTTATCGTACCCGGAATCTTAGGAATTCTGCAGGCTGTGCCGGCGCAGGAATAGCAGGCGGCAAAAGCTGTTCGCCTGAAAGCAAGGGCGCTGGCGGCGCGGGTTACGGGAGACGAGGCGGATTTGGCCGCCGCGGGTTGGGAATCGGAAATTCGTGTCTGTTTTCTCCTCGGTTCGGCAATGGAGGGAGAGTTTCTGGGGTCTCACTTTGGGTCATTTGATCGAACTCCGGGATGCTATTTTCTTGCTCTGTAGTGTCTCTATCTAATTCTGAACCCGAGTATAAATCACGAAGCCGATCGCGATCGTCTGCTGTTTCTTGATCTAGTTTGAATTGAGACGGTAAATTATCATGCACAATTGGCGCTTGCACCCCTGAGTCGGTAGCAACCATCGACTCGCCAACACTTAGAGCTGATAGCAGTGCGGGGCAAATAGCGGCCATTGAAAAACCAAGCGCTAATGCCTTGAAAAACTTGATTTTACAAAAGCCTCTAGAAGATTGCACGGGCATGACAGATTAGCCATATTTGATAGTTATTTACACTTACGAGCGGGCGAGGCCGGCGCAATTGCAAGGAATAAAATTACTCTATCACTTTTTAAACAATTAATTCCTTAACTCAATATAAAGACAGTTGACAGCAACTCTAGTGTGTGTAGTTAACAATTACTAAAAACACTCCGACCGAAAGCATCCAGGATACCCGCCACGTGATTCATCCGTCCAGAAATAAAAAACCTGTATCCGATGAAACTTGCCCCCGGAATTTATGCGTGGGGCCAATGCTTCAATTCTTTAATCTAAAATCTAAAATCTAAAATCTAAAATCGATAGACCTCCCAAGCTACCCCTCTTGCAAGGAATAAAATTACTCTATCACTTTTTAAAGAGTTAATTCCTTAAGTCAATATAAAGATAGTTGACAATGACTATGTTTTGTGCATTCAACAATGACAAAAAAAAACTCCGACCTCCCAAGGTAGCCCTGTAGGTCGGCGGAGAATTTTATCAAACCTGCGATCTCAGAAATAGGTAAATTTTGATACAGATTACTACATTTTATTGAGCTGCGATCGCAATTCTTCCAACTCAGCATCAATCACCGGGCTCGACTCCGAGCTACTAGCTGCTGCCGTTTTACCCGCTGCTGGCAATTGACCTTGAGACACAGAGCCCCCGGTAAGTTGAGCTTTCATCTGAGCCAACTCGTCGTCAACATCACCGCCGCTTTCGAGCAAGCGGAACTGTTCCTCTAAATTGCTGCCGCCGGCGGCCAATTCTGCCGAAGCCCCCGCGCGAGCTTCAATCTGCAAAACTTTTTCTTCCATGCGATCGAAAGCCGCCATTGAACTGCCAGTATTCAAGGTGCCAATGGTATTGTTGAGCTGTTCCTGAGCTTTAGCAGCGGATATCCTCGCTTTGAGCATATCCTTCTTAGTCTTAGCTTCGGAAATTTTGCTCTCCAAACCGATCAAGTTGCGCTTGAGACTTTCCACCTGAGCCGATTGCTGATCCAGACTGGCTTTCAGGGTAGCCGCCGTTTCAGCGTGAGACTTTTTGCGAACCAGCGCTTCCCTGGCCAAAGTCTCGTCTCCTTTTTGCAGGGCTAGCTGAGCGCGCTGCTGCCACTGGTTAGACTGAGATTCAGCTTGATTGTACTGAGTCTGGGTGCGCTTTTGAGTGGCGATCGCGCTGGCAACTGCCTGACGCAACTGCACCAAGTCTTCCTGCATATCCGTAACAGACTGTTCTAAAATCTTTTCCGGGTCTTCAGCTTTGTTGACCAGATCGTTAAGATTGGCTTTGACGACTCGGCTAATGCGGTCAAATAATCCCATAATGCTATTTTTCCTGGGTGAGGTGTACGAAGTAGGCGGAAAGCAGGCTTGATAGCCCTAGCCCGCAGTTGTGAAATTTACTTGGTCAGATTTTTAGTGCGATTTAGTTTTTGGCAATTTTTGCAGACAGATAAATCCAGTTTAAAGCGATCGAGTAATGTGATGCAGGCAAGCTTATTCATGCACCTACCTATTGAGTTTAACTTCGATCCGGGAATTCCCCAACAGGCTTCGAGCCATCTCTAGCTAGGCTGTTGAGAAGTTTTTGCTCGTCCCGACTCTTGTTCTGTTGCCTGGGGTTCAGGATGCGGGCGGCTCCCTCGACGGCAATTTGGGTGTATTGTTGCCCGGAAGCATTTGTGCTTTCATCGCCGCCAACTCGGTATCCACATCGTCGGCACCTTCGAGAGAGAGAAACTTCTTTTCTAAATCATTAGTTCCGAGTTCTGCGATTGCTTCGGAGCGAGCTTCTAGCTGCATGACTTTCTCTTCCATCCGTTCAAACGCGCTCAAAGCGCTGCCGGTACTGAGATTGCCCATCATTTCTTGAAGCCTTTCCGACGATGCGGCCGATCGAGCTCGAGCAATGTACATATCTTTTTTAGATTTTGCCTCGGAAATTTTACTTTCGAGCGCCCGCATATTTTCTTTAAGTTTAGTCACAACAGCCGATTGCTGATCCAGACTGGCTTTCATCGCCGTTGCCGTTTCTTGATAAGATTTCTTGCGCGTCAGAGCTTCCCGCGCCAAATTTTCCTCGCCTTTTTGCAAAGCTAGCTGCGCCCGCTGATGCCATTCTGCTGCTGTAGACTCAGCTTGGGAACACTGGCGTTCAGTGCGTTTTTGAGCTGCAATCGCTCCTGCCACAGCTTGTCTGAGCTGCACTAAATCTTCCTGCATATCCATTACAGCCTGTTCCAGAATTTTTTCTGGGTCTTCTGCTGCCCCGACCAAACTGTTAATATTGGCTCGAATCACTCGCCATAGGCGATCGAATAATCCCATTTTGCCAGTCTCCCAATTTTAAACTTTAGAATTAAGACAGAGAAATCACCATTAAAAATTAAAAATGAATACTCATCAATCGTCTTTTTAATTTTTAATTTTGAAATTTTAATTCCCTCTAATTTAGGTCGTCATGATTATTTTTAGGATGGGTAGGGCGCGAGCATTACCCATCAAAACTGAGCAAATGTTGGGTGAAGCGAAACGAGGGTTCGTGCCTCGGCCCAACCTACTCCCCGATCATTAGTTTAATTGTCTTTGCCTAATTTATGGTTGATAGTATTGTGGCTTCACCCCTTTTTCTTGGAGTTCTTTCACCAAACGTTCTGCTGAGGCAGCATCGTTCAAAGCCCCCATTTGGATCTTGACACCCTTTGAGAAGTTCCGCACGTAGGCATCGGGAACTGCGGTTCTGGCTTGCTGCAGCGATTTTTCGTCGGTGTAATCGGTGACAACGTAATAGAAACCGTCGGCGGCCCGTGCAGGCCTTCCTAGCGGGGATGCGGCGGCTGGGGATGCTGTCGCTGGGGATGCTGTCGCCGGGGATGTGGCGGCTGGGGATGCTGTCGCGGGGGATGTGGCTGCAGGCTGGGCTGGGGAGGGTGTTGGAGGCAGTGTCGGCAGTGTCGGCACTGGCTGGGCGGCGCTGGGGCTGGGAGTGGGAAGCAAAGCCGTGCTCAGATTGTTGAGTCCTTGTTCCCTGCCTCTGGCCGGGTTGCCGTCTTCTGTAGGAATCGGCACAGCCCCGCTGGGGCCCGGAGGCGCTGGCGGAGTTGGGGGGATTGATGCTTTTGGTGACGGGGAAGGAATCGGGCTGGCTGTCGGCTTGACATTGCTGAGAGTGCTCAAATCTAGCTCGACAAATTCCTTGGATACCAGATTTGGTGCTTTCGGCAGTTCCTTGGTGCTGGTATCTGAGGTGGCACTAGAGGCGGGACTGTCGCTTGAAGAGGGTGAGGTGCGATCGAGCAAACGGTTCAGGCCTGCCATCTTAACTAAATTTGACGGGTACATGACTGCATAGCCCAAAGCTGTGCATGACAGCAAAAACAGCAGCATCGAACTCAGTCCCAAGGGAGTTAACAAACTGGCGGCTAAACTGCGTTCTACCGTAGGCTCAGCTTTTGACTCGTCCAAACTTTCGATCAGTTTTTCGCTTGATTCGAGATACTTGTTGGGTGCGAAGGCACTGCTAGATAATTTTGTGCCGCCCCTGGTAGTTGCTAGCGGGGCATCGCCCTGAGTGCCGGCAAGGGATAGGGGCAGCGATAGCGGCTGCTGGGTTTCCTCCGCAGTCTCCAGCGGCAAATTTTGGGCTAGCTGTTGCTCGGTTGTGGCTGTTTGCTTGCCGCTACGAACTGACGGCGACACCCACTGTTCTGCCCGCCGCCGGTGCCTTCTGTATGTTGTCAGTTCTGCTTCTAGGTTTACATCTAGACTCCCCAGGACTGCTTGCAAAGCAGGGTTGATTGGGGTTGAAGAGGATTGATGATTTGGGGATTCAACCGAAGAACGCTTACTCATTAGCAAAACTCCTACCGCCTCTGAATTAATTTTAATATGTTGATTGTAGAGATAAACAAGAAGGTTGAAAACTTGCCTATTTTATGATTAGCTACTTTTGGCGTCAATGCAACAGGGGCTCGCTCGCCGGCAGCTATTTTTCATTTTCATTGGAAAACTTAATTCTTGCTCTTTCCCGGAGGGTGCTTACCGACACTCTCAGCCAATTTTTGTATCCTGAGCTACCGCTTGTTTGTAACCTCTCATACTCGTTGGGCATTTGTACTTTTTCTTGATCCCTAACGGCTTTATAAACTTTTAACCTATGTTTTTACCTATACAATGAGCAACGACCGAGCTAATTGTTTCTATATATAACGAGATTATAAATAAATTATAAAATTTAATTATGCTCCGGGGATCGCTACAACCCAGACAGCATAAAGGTTGGGATGCTCTAAGGCAGACTAGCTCTGCAAGGGAGAATTAGAGATGAAAATGATTTCCCTAAGAACTTTTATGCAAACCTCCTTAACTTCACCTTTAACTTCAGCTTGTGGTCACTGCCGTCACTATACCCCTGAAGGCAGACGCGGGGGTGTTTGCGCTTTACTAGGCGGCCCGGTTCAAAGTCAGTGGAAAGCTTGTGCTTTAGCGGTTTCGCCTTTTAGGTCATCTTGGGAAAACATAGAAGAAATTGGACTGTGGCAAGAATCGACTCTGACGCTGCAGGATGCCACCGTCACTCTTTCCGATCGCCATGCCAGCCAGCTTACAGGCACAACCTTAACCGAAAAATCCGCTGCAGCATTCTCGGTCTAGTTAGTCTGCAGCAGGACAGCTCATACCATTTTCGATTGTCAATTTTCGATTGGGGAATCACTGATGACTATCATGGTTTGGATCTGGCAAAGCAGTTTCATTCTTTTTGGGAACTGGTATCCATACTGACACTTTTGGACGATCGCGTGCATTGGGCTTTACTAACCCAGAAAAATCAGCAGCATCTACTTTAATAGGATCGCATAAAAAAACTGATTTCTCTATCCAGCTATGGCAGCCAAGGATATTGACTAAAATCAGGTTGCCGTTTTTCTAAAAAGGCTTGTTTGCCTTCGGCGCCTTCCTGCGTCATATAGTACAGCAAAGTGGCATTTCCCGCCAGTTCTTGCAAACCGGCTTGACCGTCGCAGTCGGCATTAAAAGCGGATTTCAAGCAGCGAATCGCGATCGGACTTTTTTCGAGAATTTCCGCAGCCCACTGAATCCCTTCTATTTCTAGTTGTTCGACGGGCACGACGCAGTTGACTAAACCCATTTCTAGGGCTTGCTGCGCGCTGTACTGGCGACACAAAAACCAAATTTCTCGGGCTTTTTTCTGGCCGACAACTCTGGCGAGATAGCTAGCTCCGAAACCACCGTCGAAACTGCCGACTTTGGGGCCGGTCTGTCCGAAAATAGCATTGTCAGCAGCGATCGTCAAGTCGCAAATTAAGTGCAGAACATGACCCCCTCCAATTGCGTAGCCTGCAACTAAAGCAATTACAACTTTGGGCATAGATCGAATCAACTTCTGCAAGTCGAGCACGTTCAACCGGGGTATGCCACCTTCGTCTACATATCCCGCCGAACCCCGCACGCTTTGGTCGCCGCCGGCGCAAAAAGCGTATTTGCCGTCTGTATGAGGCCCCGCACCGGTGAAAAGGACAACGCCGATTTTTGTGTCTTCGCGGGCATCAGTAAAGGCATCGCACAGTTCCAGTACGGTTTTGGGACGGAAAGCGTTCCGTTTGTGAGGTCGATTGATGGTAATTTTGGCGGTGCCGCCACTTTTGTGATAGAGAATGTCTTCGTAGGTTTTGGCGGTTTGCCATTCAATTTGCATAATCAATCAATTTGAGATTGGAGATTGAGCTGAGTCAATCAAGGCAGCGACAAGTCGCTTTTAGATTTTAGAGGGATTCGGTTCAATGGGATAGAAGGGTCGATCGACTGTTGCCAAAAAAATAAAGCGGGACTTAGGCAGAAACCAGGTTTTTCACCAACATACGCCGTGCAGCGAGCGCTCTGGGTAGGGGTTAAACAACCCGGCTTTTGAGGGTAAGAGGGCCCAAGTACCATGTCAATTGGAAACAGCGTCAAATCCTCGAAATCCTCTGACTACTTTTACTGCCCCAAAATTTATATGCGCGGGATTATTGGCGGAGTAAAATATTCAGCAAGTGCTTTGCTGCTTTGCCAAATACCGGATCGCGGGACTCGAATTCGCTGGGATCGAGTAAAGCTTTAACTTCGGCAAAAGCTTCTGAGTCGAGGGTTCCTTCTTTAGTAAATAAAGTGTCTATGACTGCAATGTGTCTGGAGTCGAGGCCGAGCCGATTTGCGATCGACTGTAAGTACATTTGCTCCCGCATATCGATGTGTCCGTCGGCCGCTGACATTTCGTAGCCGGAACCGATGAGCAACAATTTTTCAGATTCTGAGAACAAAGCTGTCAGGGTTAGCAATTCTGTGGGGTTGAAGTAAACCTGCTGTTTGGATACTCCTTTGACAAGGCGCTGAATTAGTTCTATCCGATCGCGGTCGCCGCTGGCAAAGGCTTTGAGAGTCTTTTGCAGCCGTTCTTCTTCTTCAACTGCGATCGTCCTGTCAATAATCATCACTCCGCGCAGGATGGAAATCAGAGCAGTCAGAAACACTACCAAAGGAGTGATATCTTGTTCGCGCAGCTTTTGCCGGGTAATGCGGCACAACAGCTCAACAATTTCAGTGGTAATCGTAGTGGTGTCCATAATTAAAGACTCTCGATTAAGCTGTAATGTAACTTTATTTATCGATCTTAAGTTTTTCTGTTACTTAGGTATGACGTGAATTATAAAGCTGAGCCGTTGTCTATTAGTGATACTACTTATTTTATTCACAAACGCTGGATGACTAGGGCTGTGGAACTGGCACAAGCAGCCGGTGATGCTGGTGAAGTACCCGTGGGTGCTGCAATTGTTGACGGTACTGGCAAATTGATTGCCGAAGCGCAAAATCGGCGAGAGCGAGATTGCGATCCGACTGCTCACGCTGAAATCTTGGCTTTGCGGGCGGCCGGCCAAGTTTTGCAAGACTGGCATCTTAACCAATGCACGCTCTATGTAACGCTGGAACCTTGCCCGATGTGCGCTGGTGCGATCGTCCAAGCTCGGATTCGTCTGCTGGTATACGGAGCAGATGACCCGAAAACTGGCACGATTCGGACTGCAGCTAATATTCCCGATAGCGCGCATTCGTGTCACCGCTTAGAGGTGCTCGGCGGTATTATGGAGTCTGTTTGCCGCGATCAGTTGCTTTCTTGGTTTGAAGCGCGCCGGAAAAATTAACCGGTAAAATTTTTTACTTTCTTCGGGGGGAGGTTTAATCGAAATTGACCCTTTAGCTGAAATAATAGATCCGTAATTGCCTGCTCCAGCTTTCGAGGCGGCCGACTGCTCTGCATTAGTGCTGTCCGGTTGGCTGAGGTTTTACCTGTGACAGATTATCTCTTGCGGGTGCGATCGCTCGATCGGCACAAGGCCAATAGCAAAAGTGTCCCGACCCAAAAACTAAAGATTTGTCCCATCACTTACTTTAGACTTTAGCTCTCGAGAAAGCAGCTTAATTGCTATGCCCCACACCGCCACGATCGCCGTTGAGTCCAGTAAATCCTCTCTAGTGAAGCCCATGCCTGCCAAGGTAGCATCTAATACCTCTCGCGTTTCTCCTTGGTTAACCTCCTTGCTCTATCCGCTAGGTCACTATGTTGTCCTACCGTTTCATTTTGGCAAGATTGAGATAACCGGACAGGAGCACTTGCCGAAAGACGGGCCTGTCATCTTAGCCCCTACGCACCGTTCCCGGTGGGATGCCCTGATGATGCCTTATTCAACTGGACAGAAGGTGACTGGACGCGATTTGCGGTTTATGGTAACTGCTGATGAAGTGAAAGGACTGCAAGGTTGGTTCATCAGACATTTGGGGGGGTTTGCTGTGGATCTCAAGCATCCGGCAATTGGCAGTCTCCGTTACGGCGTGGAACTACTCCTCGACAAAGAAATGTTGGTGATTTTTCCCGAAGGCGGCATTTTTCAGGATGGCGAAGTTCACCCGATTAAGCCTGGATTGGCGCGTTTGGCAATGCAAGCAGAGTTGAGCAAACCGGGTTTGGGGGTGAAAATTGTACCGATGAGTATCCGCTATCGCCCGCGCATTCCTCAATGGGGTGCTCAGGTAAAAATTGCGATCGGTTCTCCGATTTGCGTGGCGGATTATGCCAATGGTGGCGGTGGTAAAAAAGAAGCACGATTGTTGAGTGCCCAGCTCGAAATGGATCTTAAAAAGCTTGATGAAAGTTGAGAAGAAGGAAGTTCGGCAACGGATTCTGTAACGGATGTAACGGATGTCAGGAAGTTCGGCAACGGATTCTGTAACGGATGTAACGGATGTCAGGAAGTTCGGCAACGGATTCTATAACGGATGTAACGGATGTCAGGAAGAAGGAAGTTCGGCAACGGATTTTGTAACGGATGTAACGGATGTCAGGAAGAAGGAAGAAGGAAGAAGGAAGAAGGAAGAAGGAAGAAAGAAAAAGAAATTATGATATAATTTTTTCTGGTGCTGGAGAGAGATGCAGCACCTATTTGGCTGCTTTGTTATGTCTGTATTAAGTGTGAGCATTAATGGGTTGTGCTTTGAACTTTAAGCCTGGTCAAATTGTCAGTTTAGAATGTGGAGATGCGTGCCTGCATTCCGAGGTAATCCAAGTGGTTGAGGCACGTCAAGTTTGTTGGGTGCGCCCTTTGATGTTAGTTGTATCGGCGTCGGGGAAGGATTTATCGGCAGAATACACTTTATCCGATTTGCGAGATGGGGCTGATTTGCTGTGGCCGCTGAGCTTGTTTCGGGAGGCTTTTGATACTGAGGTAATTTCACTGTTGACTGAGTTGCATTCTCTGGACTCGGAGAAAAAGGATGGTGCGATCGCATCTCGGCAACTTAGAGATTTTGTCGATCGAGTTTGGGAAGCTTTTCCCAGTGCTTTTCATTAAGCAGATGTCTGGCGTTTTGTCTATTAGTCCGCCAGGGGTTGAAAACCCCTGTCTAATAGCTAAAGCCCTCTTGGATAGAAGTAATACTCTCTTGATTCTTCAGTCCGCGTAGGCGGACTTCGTTTGTCTAGAAGCGATTTCAATCGCCCCATTTTCTTTTCGCTTTTGGCGGACTATTATACTAAAATACAGCGTGTGAAAGTTCTTCCGGGTTAAGATTATTGTGAATAACTTGACCGTCGCGGAACCAGACAACGCGGCGAGTTTGACGCGCCACTTCCGGTTCGTGCGTTACCATAACAACAGTCATGCCGCTTTCGTTGAATTCTGTAAAAATATCCATTACTTCTTGAGTAGTTTTTGTATCCAATGCACCTGTAGGTTCGTCAGCCAGCAACAACACGGGACGGTTGACAATAGCCCTAGCAATGGCAACCCGCTGCTGCTGTCCTCCTGATAGTTGATTCGGTCTGTTTTGCAGCCGACTTTCCAGGCCGACTTTCGTTAAAGCATCTACTCCCCGTTCGCGTCTTTCTGCTGCGGGAATGCCGGCATAAACCATCGGTAACATGACATTTTCTAAGGCGGTCAATTGAGGCAACAGGTGAAATTGTTGGAAGACAAATCCCAATTTTAAATTGCGAATTCCGGCTAATTCTGTTTCGGGCATTTGGGCGACATCTACGCCGTCTAAGTAGTAACTGCCGCTCGTAGGTCGATCGAGACAGCCGATAATATTCATAGCTGTAGATTTGCCGGAACCCGATGCGCCCATAATCGAGCAATATTCTCCTTGTCTTACGGTCAAGCTGACGCCGTTTAAGGCGCGAACTTCCAGGTCGCCAATTCCGTAAACTTTTGTTACCTCTTCCAGACCGACAACAACGGGCTTTGAGAGGACTTGCGGGTCGAGGTCTTGGTATGTATCGGTTTGTAGTTCAGGCATTTTTTTTATGTGCGATCGACACAACTAACTACTAAGCTAACACTTCCCATCGGTTTTGGCGATCGGGGTGACGGCTGTTTCGATGCTAATGAACAGAAAATCTATATTCAAATCAAAGTGAATACTTTGACACCAACTGGGAGGTAAAGTCGGAGTGGAAACAAAAATCGGCGTTGCTGAATGGGGTATAAAATTTGTAGGGGAAATCCCCCCGTGATTGCCCCACCGCTGACGGTGTAAGGACTTAGAATTATCCCTACAGGCAAAATCATACATAAATTCAGCAGAGTCAAAAAATCTATACTATTTATGCACTGACCGAAAGCATCCAGGATACAAGTCCCCGGATTCATGTGTCCAGAAATAAAAAACCTGTATCCGATAAACTTGCCTCCGAATTGATCCGTGGGGTCAATGCTAAAATCTAAAATCTAAAATCTAAAATCTAAAATCGATTGACTCTCTCTGTATGGTGCTTATGGCAACCACTGTCAAAATACGATCGCCCTGCTTTACGTCATCCTACCCCTTGGCGATGACCAATAAACCCAGTTTATTGGTCATCTACTGTTATACAAGGAATATTTAACGATCGCCATCAACAAATTTTCAAGGGTTTCAGGGCCTTCTTCACCAAGTTGACAGGGCTTGGGTGAAATAGACACCCAAATAGGCTAAACTTGTGTCCGATCGCCAAACAGACTACAAACCAATGACTACTTCTGCGGATACAAACCAGACCGAGATTTCCAATACAGTCTCATCGAGTCCACAAATGTTATCTTTCCTGAAAATTGTTGAGTATTTATCCCTAGCGACTTTTGTGGGTGCGTGCCTCCTTACCAGAGTTTTTCCCGACAATCAACTTATCGTTATTTTGGGATCTGTTCTTCTCTCTAGTTTTATTTTTCTATTCCTGGCCAATAGGCAATTGGCTCAAAGCTCTAGGAATAATGCTAATCAGTTAGAAATCCGAAGAAAAGCGGAACTATATAATTACCTCTTAAACCCGAATAATGTTTCGGATAACAATTCGATTACCCCTGTGAGAGAAAAGGCTTTACGATATTGCCAGGAGTTGATTGACGACTATAAAAACACCAGAGAGACTTCGAGAAATATTTACTATACTTTCCAGTTGGCAACCGTGATTTTCTCGGGAGTCACACCAATTTTAGTATTGGTAGACAAATTGGAACCAGGTCAATCTTTGCTCAAGTGGCTGCCCGTAATTTGTCCCGCTGTCGCCTCGATAGTCGCCAGTATAGTTACCTCCTTTCCTTTTCAGGAGAATTGGATTTCGGCTAACACGGCTGTGGAATTGTTAGAAGCGGAACAGGAGAAATTTGTATTAGGAGTGACTCCAGCTTATCGTTGCTATGATGTAGCCGACGCAGCCCAACATCAACAAATGACAAAAATGGCAATAGAAAACTTTATCAATCAGGTGAATGAGATTCATCTCAAGCAAATCCAAAAACCCGATGATACAGCGTCAAAGGATCAGAATACAGACCCAGCTCAATCTACCGAGTCAAAGTAGGGGCAGAGTTAACGAATCTGACAATACCAGTAAGCAGGTAGGGTTGAGTGAGGGGGAGCATCTCACTTTTTCAGCCAAGCTAGAAATTGGAGTTTTGAGGCAGGAGGCAGGAGGCAGAAGGCAGCAGGAAAGAGGAAGAAGGAGGGAGCTAGAAGAAGTTTTTTTACAAATATGAGATGCTCCCGACTGACGCTACCTGCTATTATACGGCTAAACTTTTCATCACAGATGGTATTTTGGGGCTATCCTATAACCAAATATCGGCTAGTCCCCCGTTTTTTTACCCCTCAATTAGCTCTATATGTAGCGATCGGAAGTGTTCACAGGCAAAATTTTTGAGCTATCATTAAGAAAATTTAAGCGTAAACTTGGTAAGTTGAGGATTTTTGGTAAATACAATTATGACATACGATTACGACTTGTTTGTGATAGGTGCGGGTTCCGGCGGATTGGCGAGTTCCAAGCGAGCAGCATCCTACGGCGCAAAAGTGGCGATCGCCGAAAATGACTTAGTAGGCGGAACCTGCGTAATTCGCGGCTGTGTTCCCAAAAAACTCATGGTGTACGCTTCAACATTTTCGCACCTTTATGAAGATGCGGTGGGCTACGGTTGGAGTCCCGTAGAAAGCAGTTTCGATTGGGAAAAACTCGTCACCACGGTAGACACAGAAGTGCGGCGGCTGAGCAAACTGCACATCAGCTTTCTTGAAAAAGCCGGAGTCGAATTAATCTCAGGATACGCCAAATTTATTGACCCCCATACCGTCGAAGTTGGTGACAGAAAATATACCGCTGCCAAAATCTTAATTGCAGTCGGCGGAGAAGCGCAAAGAGTCCCAATTGTCGGCATAGAACACGCGATTACCTCTCGCGAAATCTTCCTACTAAAAGAGCAGCCAAAACGGTTGGCAATTTGGGGAGGAGGCTACATCGGCGTCGAATTTGCTTGCATTATGAACGGGTTGGGAAGCCAAGTAACTCAAATCATCCGCCGTGACTTAATTTTGAACGAATTTGACACAGAAATTCGCACGAACGTGCAAGAAGGAATGATTAAGCACGGCATAAACATTTTGACAGAAAGCTCGATCAACCACATTGAGAAAACCCCAGAAGGCTTAAAATTAACTCTGTCGGGAACATCCGAAGGAACGCTAATAGTAGATGCGCTGTTGTGCGCTACCGGGCGCAAACCCAACTTGGAAAAATTGGGTTTAGAAAATGCGGGAGTAGAAACAGATAAATGTGCGATCGCAGTTACCAAAGACAGCCGCACCAGTCAGCCGCACATTTTTGCAGTGGGAGATTGCACCAACCGCATCAATTTAACGCCAATTGCGATCGCCGAAGGAAGGGCTTTTGCAGATACTGAATTTGGCAACAATCCGAGAGCAATTACTCACGAAAATGTCCCGTCAGCGGTATTTTCCCAGCCGGAAGCGGCTACAGTCGGCTTAACAGAAAGCCAAGCCAGAGCACAGTTTCCCGAGTCAATTAAGTGCTACACAGCCAAGTTTCGGCCGATGTTTCACGCTTTGACAGGTGCAGATGAGAAAACTTTTGTCAAGTTAATCGTTGAGACTAATACTGACAGAGTTTTGGGCGTGCACATGGTGGGGAAAGACGCGGGCGAGATTATTCAAGGAATGGCGATCGCGGTTAATATGGGAGCTACCAAGAAAGACTTCGACGCGACTATTGGCATTCACCCATCGACTGCTGAAGAGTTTGTGACTCTGCGGTAAAGCGGGCGAAGCAGCCAGGGGTTTAAACCCCTGGCTAATAGCTAAAGTCGGTTAAAACTGACATCTTGCACCATTGTCAAGAACGGGCAAGATGCCCGTTCCACAAAGAGTAGATTTTCTTGTGGAACAGGCATCTTGCCTGTTCCTAAAAGGCTAATTGAGAATGGTGCAAGATGTCAGTTAAAACCGACTGAATATCATCTTTTTGATGTTTTGTATAGCAAATTTATGAGTAATTCAACCAAACAAAACAAAATTTTAGCATTCTACCTCGGCCAGCAGCCTGATTCACAAGGTCGTGCGATCGAGCATATTTGGTCGTGGGATTACCAGAAGCTGGAATCCGTGCACAATTACATTCAATGGCTGTTTCCCCTGAGAGAAAAGAGTCGCTTTAATTCCAGTGCTCCGACTTTAAATGATGAGGTAATTCAAGCTTTTAGAACAAGTGAAGAGTTGAAAAATCGCTTACTCCATTCGTTCAAAGTCATGCTAGCGTTTTACGGGTTGGAATGCCGCGAAGGGGAAAACGCAGAAATTGTAATTACCAAATCGGCAGAATATTTGTCAAGAAAAAGAGAGTGGATTGAAAAATTTAATCACAACTACCTGCGGCTGACTAGGATTCTTACAAGTTTGACAGAGTTGGGATTGAAAAATTACGCTTTAGCTCTTTTCAGGTGTTTGGATGAGATATATAATGAAAATCAAAAAATTATTGGTTTAAACACTTATACATATTGGAAAAATGCTGTAAATACTTAAATCGAGCGAAGCCAATCAGCGGGACAGTAACCGAACGCTACGAACACAATAAATAATGGATAAAGCAATTACAGAAAATCACGCTCAGTCGGGCAGAGAAATTTATCAAAGGATTTCCAACAACATTCAAAAAGTGGTGAAAGGGCAATCAGCAGCAATCAGGAAATTGCTGTCAGCCTTTGTGAGTGGCGGGCACGTCCTCCTAGAAGATTATCCCGGTACAGGTAAAACTACCCTAGCTAAAGCCCTAGCCTTATCTGTCGATGTCAGCTTTAAACGCATTCAATTTACACCTGACCTTTTGCCATCCGATATCTTGGGCATATCCATGCTCGACCCCAATCAACGCACGTTCCATTTCCACGAAGGCCCAATTTTTGCTAATATTATCTTGGCTGACGAAATCAATCGCTCATCACCGCGAACCCAATCCGCCCTCCTAGAAGCAATGGCAGAATTTCAAGTCAGCATTGACGGAAATTTGCACAAACTTAAAGACCCATTTTTTGTCATTGCTACTCAAAATCCAGTAGAATCTCGTGGCACTTATCCGCTTCCTGAAGCCCAAATGGATCGCTTTGCAGTTCAATTTAGTCTAGGATACATCTCCCCAGAAGACGAAGTTAACTTGCTCGGAGACCAAATTAATCAACATCCTATTGATACACTTCAAACCTGCGTTAATTTAGAGGATATAATTAGCTTAAAACAGCAGGTAAAGCAAGTTAGAATTAGTGAAGAATTGAAACGTTACCTCGTAGATATCGTCAATGCAACTCGCTCAGCCGAAGGCGTACAACTAGGGGCGAGTCCCAGAGCTTCCATAGCTTTAATGAAAATTGCTCAAGCATTAGCTTTGTTCGATGGCTATGAGTTTGTTACGCCAGAACATATTCAAGAACAGGCGGTATCAGTCATCGCTCATCGCCTAGTAATGGAACCTCAAGCGCGTTTTTCTGGCAGAATGGCCCCAGGTGTTGTTGAAGAAATTATCAAATCTATTCCTGTACCAGCCTAAAAAATGAAACGTTTTTTCTACGCTATTTTTCGCTTCTGTGCGCGTGTAAATCGCTCGCGAAAGAAGCGATTGACCAACAATGGGTTAGCAGTGCTTAGCTGCACGCTTTTAGCGGGAATTTTAGGATTAGATACTAATCAGACTGTGACTTATCAAATTTTTACTTTCCTGTTGTCAATTATAGGAATAGCCATAATTTTTAGTAAGTTTTTTCGCTTCCGCTTCAATGCAGTACGGTTCTTACCAAAGTTTGCAACTGTTGGAGTCACTTTAAAATACCGTATACTTATTCATAACAAAACTAACCAGAGTCAAAATAGCTTAAAATTGTGGGAAAATTTGGCCGACACATACCCCAGCTTTCAAGAATTTATAGAAACACCTGAACCCGGTGAAGAAAAGCGCACTTCATTGGATAAATACTTCGGCTATTATCGTTGGCTGTGGCTGATTTATAGAAAACAATGCGCCACAGCTAAAGTCATAGAATTGCCTCCTCTTCCACCCAATAGCAAAACAGAAGTGGTAGGTGAAATTACGCCGTCCTGCAGAGGTGTTGTCCGCCTCAGTGGTCTAACAGTTACTCGGTCTGATCCTTTTGGGATTTGGAATGCTTGTAAAACAAATTCCTTGCCCCAATCTATGTTAATTTTACCCAAACTATATCATTTACCACCAATTCAGCTTCCTGGCTCCAGAAGATATCAATCAGGTGGCGTCACCTTAGCTTCATCCGTAGGAGATTCCGAGGAATTTAGGTCTCTGCGGGATTATCGACCGGGAGACCCGCTACGCAAAATTCACTGGAAAAGTTGGGCCAAAGCAGGTAAGCCAATGGTCAAAGAAGAACAGGATGAATTTTTTGTGAGGCACGCCCTAATTTTGGATACATTTCAAAGTGTAAAATATAGTGAAATTTTAGAAGAGGCAATTTCAATTGCTGCTTCATTATCCTATGAAGTTCAGACTCAAGAATCCTTATTAGATTTGATGTTTGTCGTTCAAGAAGCTTATTGTTTTACCTTCGGCAGAGGGCTGAGTTCGACTGATAAAATGCTAGAAATTCTCGCCTCTGTCGGTGCCTGTCAGGATAAACTTTTTGACTCGCTCACCTCAGTTTTGATGGAAAAAATCTCTCTGCTAAGCGGTTGCATTTGTATATTTTTGTGTTGGGACGAACCTAGAAAAAGATTAGTAAATTATCTGAGAAGTCGCGGTATCCATACCTTAGTTTTAATTTTAACAGAGCGAGACGCTCAATTAGATAGCTTAAATTTAGAGTTGATTAAAGATGAATTAACAAGCTGCCATATTTTAAAGCTAGGTCAAATACAAGAGGAGTTAATGAAATTATGAAAATGCCAGTGTTTCTTTTGGGTGTTAGTGTAATTTTTTGGGGCTGGCAGACGGGACTATGGTTTTTTGCTTTGCCAATTGCTCTGATTTTAGAGGCAGCTAACTGGTGGCCTTATCGGTGGGATTTTTCAGCTAGTGATTTTAGGCGCATTGCTAATTTCTGCCTGATTTTTTTGTGCTGTTTGCTGGTTTATCTCCTGGTCGCCAACCGCTCTATTTACTTGATATATAATTTGTTGCAGTGGCTTCCTGGTGTATTTTTTCCACTGGTAGCTGCTCAGGGATATTCTGTCAAGGAAAGTCTGGATATACGCCTAATGTTTTTGTGGCTAAACAAGGCCACAAAAAAAGCACCACTTAACCCATTGATGGTGAATCTAAATTATCCATATTTTATCTGTTGTCTGCTATCCGCTAGTGCGACGAATAGTAGAGAGATATCTTTTTATGCTGGGATATTTGCATTAACCGCTATTGCTTTGTGGTCGGTGAGAACGAAAAGATTTTCATCTATTCTCTGGCTTTGTCTGATGTTAATTGCTGGCAGTATAGGATTTATAGGACAGATGGGTCTGCACCAACTTCACCTAGCAGTAGAACAGCAAGCAATTTCCTGGCTTAGTAATGGAAATTCTCAAGAAACAGATTTTTTGAAAAAACAAACGAACATCGGGTCAGTGGGATTATTAAAACAGTCAAATGAAATTATTTTTAGAGTTGCTCCTGAAGCTAAACAGACTCCTCCCCGACTGCTAAGAGAAGCCACTTATAATCGCTACAACTCTTCACTTTGGCTCGCCTTAAATCCTAACTTTGTTCCCGTACAACCAAAGATTAATGGCACAACTTGGGATTTAGGCGACCAACTACCGAATCCATCAACGATTACTATTTCGGCTACACTCCCAGGCAACCAAGGTTTATTAAAGCTGCCAGATGGAACTTTTAAAATTGACGCATTGCCTGTCAGTCAGATGGAAAAGAATAAATATGGCACAATTAAAGTGGTAGGAAAAGTTGATATGCTGGCTTATCGAAGCTACTTTAATAATAATTTTTCTGTAGATAGCCCGCCGACAGAAGACGACCTGCAAATCCCAAAATCAGAAATGGCGGCACTGAATAAAATCCTCAGCCAAATGGATATTCAAGGCCAGTCTCCACCACAAATATTAGATAAAATAGAGTGGTTTTTCCTAAAAAATTTCGTTTATTCACTGAAGCTTAGGGGCCAAGATAATGATGCTACGCCTCTATCAACATTTTTACTGAACACTCGCTCTGGACATTGTGAATATTTTGCTACTGCTGCGACACTTCTCCTGAGAAAACTCGGTATTCCAGCCCGTTATGCTGTTGGATATTCTGTTCACGAATTTAGTTCTTTGGAGAACCAATATATTGTCAGAAGTCGCCATGCTCATGCTTGGACTTTGGCTTATATGGCGGGCAAATGGCAAGCTTTTGATCCTACGCCTTCTGATTGGGAAAGCATGGAGGATGCTGCTGCTCCCCCAGGGGCATTTATCTCTGATTTATGGTCGCTATTGAGTTACAAATTTGTGCTGGGGTTGCGATATTTATCAGGTAGCAATGGATTGAAGTACGGGGGAGTCCTCCTGCTGGGATTAATATTTTTTTGGAGGTGTAATCCTAATTTTAAGAAAAATGTACGCCTTTTATCTAAGAAACAAAGCTGGCTAAAAGCTATTTATAACAAAGATTCGTTGAGTCCGAAATCGGAATTTTATTTAATCGAACAGGCGTTAAATGAGTCGGGAGTGATTCGCCCTCCTTCCGAGTCTTTGAAAAATTGGATCGAGAGGTTAAAAAAAGAAAAACCGGAGTTATATTGTCTCGAAGAGTTAGCATTGTTGATTGAGATTCATTATTGCGATCGCTTCGATCCAAAAGGAATTCAAGACGCACAAAAAGCGGAATTTAAATTGGCAATTCAATCCTGGATCGAGCAATATCGCAGGCAGGCGATCGCCTTAAACTCTCAGGTTAATAAAAGCGGTAAGTCTACTATAGCTTTTCTCAGGTAGATCATGTACAGATTTAGATTTTAAAGTGGGGGATTGAGGATTTTTTAATTGATTCGTAAATGACCAACTTATTCAATCTCAAATTGAACCTCACTTAATTGATAACCGCTATATATACCTTTTCTAAATCACTTGTACAAGACCGTCGGTTATTAGACAAGTCACAATTGCTTTATGCCTACTTAAGAGAAGAGCCTTATCAGGGTACTTATACAATTAATTTACCCTCCGATTAAGACATTGGTCGAACAGCAACAGTGGAAACTAGCTCATAACTCAGATGTTGCAGCATTGTCAAGAACGGGCAAGATGCCCGTTCCACAAAGAGTGAGTTTTCTTGTGGAACAGGCATCTTGCCTGTTCCTAAACAAGTAATTGAGAATGGTACAAGATGTGAGTCATAATCCACTTGTGTGTACGCGGTAGCCTTAAAAAGGGGGACGAAAGAGAAGATTCTTGTCCCCCCGCAACGATTCGGGGAGCGCCGGGGGATCGGGTCTTAATTGCTACACAGAAGACTCGCACTAAATTTGAGGTTAAGTTGACACCAATGGGCATTGTCATGTCCCTACCTGCCGCCTCGTCGAAAAAAAATTTTAAATCCTTTGAACCTTTTTTGCGATCGCCCTGTCTAAACACTTCAGATAACGAACTGGTGGGGGAGACTTCACAGGTGTTAGCTGTGTCAGCCAATGTTTTAATCGATGACTGTTCCGACTCGGACTTAGTTGCTCAATGTTTAAAGGGCGATCGCACTTGCTTTCGCTACCTTTACCAACGCTACCAACACAAAGTCAGGTCAACCCTTTACCAACTCTGCGGCCCGTCGCTTCTTGACGATTTAGCACAAGAAGTATTCCTGCGAGTCTGGAAAGGATTGCCCAAACTCAAGCACCAGGAAAACTTTTCTACTTGGCTTTATCGAATCACTTGGAATGTGGCTTCCGACCAAAGACAAGCATTTGCTAAACAGCATTCTTTTGACTCCAAACTCAAAAATCAAGAAACAATGGATCGGGTTATTCTCAAAGATAACACATCGGACTTGATGCAGTTGCACTATCAAGATTTAGTGCAGCGGGGACTGGAGCAATTGAGCTTTGAACACCGCAGCGTTTTGGTGCTGCACGACTTAGAAGACATCCCGCAAAAAGAAGTAGCCCAAATTTTGGGACTGCCGGCGGGGACTGTCAAATCTCGCGTGTTTTATGCCCGAAATTCTCTGCGGCAATTTTTGCAAAAAGAAGGTGTCAGCGAGCTATGAATAACCCAAGCAGCGACCAAGAGTTAGTAAATTTCTTGAAGCAACATCGCCCAAATATTCCTGAAGCTGCACCAGATTTAGAGCTAAAAATTTTAGCAGCAATAGAAAGTAATCAGGCGAGCATTGTTAATGAAATCCACCGGGAAAAAACGCGAGTAACTACGTCACCTAAGTCTAATGACAGGTTAAAAGTATCATCTGTTTCTAAGTGGGCTGTGTCGTCTGCGATTGCTGCTGGTCTGCTATTTTTTGGGTCTGGCTACCGTCCGTTTCAGACAGCACAATTGCCAGATGAGGAAACAGCTAAGTTAGAAGCATTTTTAGTTACTAACTGGGAGGGTGTCCTCCATGATTCTCCCCAAGAAAATATGACCGATCGCTCGCAAACAGGCTGGTTGACTTTCAGCCCTGATGCTGACAGCGAACCGCCAACAAATAAGTAATATCAAAGAGGCAATTTTCATGTCAATTCGTCGTATTTCTGCCCTAGCCGTTTTAATGCTGACTCTCGGCAGCACAGCCGCAGCAATAGCAGTTCCTAATCCCCTTGAACCGGAAACAATTGCCCAAAACCAGCGTCCCAATCGACCAGGTGGCCGGGAAGGTGGGATGTTCGAGAAACTTAATTTAAGCGCAGACCAAAAGCAGCAAATGCAGGCAGTGCGCGATCGCTACAAAGACCAAGTTTCCCAGCGGATGCAAGCAGTCCGCCAAGCCAGACAAGAATTGGAAACGATGATGTCCGGCACGGAAAATGCCAGCCAAATACGCGACAAACACCGTCAAATAATCGGATTGAGGCAGCAGTTGGAAGAGGTGCAATTTGAAATTACACTCGCAATGCGAGAAGTGCTCACGGCGGAACAGCGCAGCCAATTAGCTCAACTGATGCAGCAGCGCCGACAAACTGTTAAAAACCGGATGCAAAACGGTCAAAAACCGCAGTAATTGACGATTAGTGTAGAGTGAATCGCAGGGTGCTTACGCACTCTGCGATTCATTGTAAGCAGGTAGAAATCAATAAATACAGGCATCGATAAACGCTGCTTTTCTGTAATCTACGCGATGGCTTTCTATCTTCGGATAATTCGTCTAAAAAGTAAGGGATTTCAAGTCTATGCGCTGGATTTCTCTCTTGGGATAATCAGTAAATATGTTCATCTACTTAGGGTCTTATTTTTTTATTTAATAACTCATTTTAAGTTAAAATAATTAGTTGAGAAGTCTCATAAAAATTTCTGGATGAATCTACAGAACGATTGGAGTTACATTTATTTACACGGATTTGCTTCAAGTCCCGATTCCCTTAAGGCAAAATATTTCCTAGATCGCTTTTCTTCCCTAGGAATTGACCTAAAAACTCCCGATCTCAATCAAAACGATTTTTCGGGGCTCACTCTCACCCGCCAGTTGCAGCAAATAGAAACAGAATTTCTGCAAACCCAATCCTCCCAATCGGCAGAAAAGGTAAAAGAATTAGGCGGAGTTACAATAATAGGGTCTAGTTTTGGGGGGCTAACAGCGGCTTGGTTGGCCCAGCGGCAATTGTCCGTCAAACAAATAGTTTTGTTAGCACCGGCTTTTGACTTTATCTCCCACTGGCTGCCGCTGTTGGGACAGCAACAGTTAGAAAAGTGGCAGTCTGAGAAATATTTGCCCGTTTACCACTACGGCGAACAAGGTTATCTGCCGCTGAATTATCAGTTTGTGGCAGATATGGCTCAATACCCTGAAGAAAAATTAATGCGCTCAGTCCCTACGTTAATCCTTCACGGCCAGCATGATACAATAATACCGATTCAAGCTAGCAGAGATTTTGCCGCTAACCGTCCCTGGGTGCAATTAATCGAATTAGAAGACGATCATTCTTTGGGAAATGTCCTAGCGGAAATTTGGGAAGCGATTCAAAAGTTTTGCCAATTCAAAAATTAAAATTTGACCAACTTGCAAGTCTTAACAATCAAATGACTCAACAAGATCGATCGACTCGCACCTTAGCCGTTGACATTGGCGGAAGCGGCATCAAAGTTATGGTTTTGGACAATGAAGGCGAGCCCCAAACGGAACGCAGCCGTTTAGAAACGCCTCAACCACCGAAACCGGAACCCGTACTAGAGGCGATCGCCTCTTTAGCCAGTGGACAAGGGGAATTTGACCGAGTATCCGTCGGTTTTCCGGGCGTCGTGCGTCTAGGCGTTATCAAAACCGCAGTGAATTTAGATCCGTCTTGGATAGATTTTGACCTAGAAACTACCCTCAAAGATCGCTTGGGAAAACCTGTGCGAGTGGCTAACGATGCCGATATTCAAGGATTGGGAGCAATTGCTGGGACGGGGGTAGAATTAGTAATTACCCTTGGCACCGGTTTCGGTTCTGCCTTATTTGTCGATGGTATCTTGGTGCCCAACCTAGAATTAGGACATCACCCGTTTCGCAAAGGGGAAACTTACGAACAGCAATTAGGGCGATCGGCATTAGATACAGTGGGCTCCAAAAGATGGAATCGCCGTCTGGAAAAAGCGCTCACCTATCTGCAAAATCTCTTTAACTGCGATCGCATTTACATCGGCGGCGGCAATACTAAAAAGATTGCTGTTGAGTTACCGCCACAGGTTAAAATAGTACCCAATGTGAGCGGTTTATTGGGCGGGATTGCTTTGTGGCGCGATTGAATAAACTTTGTGGCTAAAATGGCCATCAATAATATCAAAGAAACCGGATTTTTTGGTTGGATTACAGGCAATAATCCAGTCTTTAGGTAAAAAACCCGGTTTCTGAATCCACGACGGTTGATTGGGTTTTTGGCGGGTGCGAGATCCGTTTAAACAATTATTCGCCCATCGGATCGCGGTAGCGTTTGGGTTCATCCTTGCGAAAGAGATTCGCCAAACCGAGGATGCCCAACAAACCCAACGCACCCCAATGATTGTTGTCTTCCTTGCTTTCTTGAAAGGGAGTTCTGTCTAGAACAACTCCATTAGACTCAGTATTGTTCTGGGCCGGAGCAGACTCCGTTTGAGCTGAGGCAGGCATAGCTGAAGGGAGAACAGCCAAACTCAAAGCTATGAGGGTAGCGGCGGCATTTTTAGATAAATCGGAAGGCTTGACTTTCATACTCGGTCTCCAAATATCAGCAGTTACTTTATCAAAATAATCAATTTGTTACAGCCGACGCATCAATCGATCGACAGAAACTAAATCCCCCTCTCCTCTTGCTTTCGAGATAGAACAAGCTCTATGCTAAGTTCAGATGCTTCTAAGCAGATAATCTAAAATAAAAAGTCGTAAATTATACCATGCTTCCCTTTATCCGAAAAGATTTAGCCGAACTTACCGCATACACTCCCCATCCGGGCGGCACATCAGGAGAACCAGCGCACTCGGAAAGTGCGATCGATCGCCTCGATACCAATGAATGCCCCTACGACTTGCCAGAAGAATTAAAAAAAAAGCTAGCTTGGACTTACCAGCAGTTAATTGAGACAAATCGCTATCCCGACGGAGGCCACGCAGCGCTCAAAGAGGCGATCGCCCAATACGTCAATGAATCAATCACAATCCCCCCGCTAGGGGGGGTTACACAGCCAAAAACCGCCATTACAGCCGACAATATTTCTGTGGGCAACGGTTCGGACGAACTAATTCGATCGCTCTTAATAGCTACTTGCTTGGGCGGTACCGGCTCTATTTTCGTTGCGAATCCCACCTTTTCGATGTATGGAATAATCGCCCAAACCCTCGGTATTCCCGTTGTGAGTGCTCAGCGGAAAGAGGAAAATTTTGAAATCGATATCGAGGCGGCTAAAAGGGCGATAGCTCAAAATCAAAATCCCCCCGTGCGCGCCGTCTTTGTCGTTCATCCCAATTCCCCCACAGCCAATGCTTTGACAACCGATGAAATAGAATGGTTGTCAACTTTACCCGAAGAGATATTAGTAGTAATTGACGAAGCCTATTTTGAATTCAGCCAAAATACTTTAGCAGACCAATTGCACCATCACCCGAATTGGATAATTTTGCGGACATTTTCCAAAGCATTTCGACTAGCATCAATGAGAGTCGGATATGCGATCGCCCATCCCGAACTCACAGCCGCCTTAGAAAAAATTCGTCTCCCCTACAACCTTCCCAGTTTCTCGCAAACCGCAGCCGAGTTAGCCCTAGCGCAGCGGCAGTTATTGCTAGCAACCATTCCCGAAACTCTATCAGAAAGAGCCAAATTAATTGCAGCGCTAACTCAGCATCAAAAATTGCAAGTTTGGCCGAGTGCGGCTAACTTCGTTTACCTGCGGGTGAAAGCCGGTGAGGGCGAATCTGCCGAACAGGAACACAAACAAATCATGCAGCAGCTAAAAGAGGGAGGTACTTTAATTCGGCATACTGGAGGAGGTTTGCGAATTACGGTGGGTAGCCCGGAGGAAAATCAGCGGACAGTCGATCGAATTGGAGAAATTTTTGACAACTCATAATATTCGGTCTCCAGTTTCTGTTTGACACAAAAATAACTTGGGAGAAGATATATATGCTTCAAGGAAAGGTTTTACGGGTTGCTCGTCCAACGGATTGCCTCGATCGAGTTGTTCATTTCTACACAGAGGGTTTAGGGCTGCAAATCCTCGATAGTTTTGAAAATCATGAAGGTTTTGACGGAGTAATGGTTGGGATACCAAGAGAAAGCCACCACTTTGAATTCATCCATCAACGGGGACATATTGTAGGTGGCGCTCCAACTCAAGACAATCTTATCGTCTTTTACCTTCCTAACCAACAAGAATGGCAGCAGGCTGTTGAGCGAATGAAAGCAATGGGATTTGAGCCTGTAAACTCCTACAATCCCTACTGGGACAAAGATGGAGTGACCTTTGAAGACCCAGATGGCTATCGAGTTGTTTTGCAGAATGCCGAGTGGAGCTTGTAGCTGGTATTCTGTAGGTTGGGTTAAGCGATAGCGAACCCTACGCAACGCTTGGCCCAACACCCAATTGATTAATAATGTTGGGTTTCGTTTCTCAACTCCACGGCTTATACAGAATGTTGGGTTTCGTGCCTCAACCCAACCTACACTATAAAAATCAGTGCTTAGACCATGCAGTATCGTCGTCTAAAAACTCCCGGAGCTACCTATTTTTTTACTATTGTTACCTATCAGCGCCAACGCTTATTTTCTGACCCCGAAATGGTAGAGCTGCTTCGCGCTGCATTCCGCAATGTTATAGGTAGATTTCCCTTTACAATTGATGCTATTGTTGTTTTACCAGACCATCTCCATTGTATTTGGACGCTGCCCGCTCAAGATGCTAATTTTTCAACTCGCTGGCGATTGAGCAAGAATTATTTCAGTCGTAATTGTCCTGAGCAATATAAACAAAGTCGTTCAGTGTCTCGTTTGAAAAAAGGTGAGCAAGCTATCTGGCAGAGGCGGTTTTGGGAGCATCAAATTAGAGATGAAGTGGATTTTGCAAATCATGTGGATTACATTCATTATAATCCGGTCAAGCATGGATTAGTTGCCGCACCACGCGATTGGGAATATTCCAGTTTTCATCGCTATGTGAATGATGGTTCTTATTCAAGGGATTGGGGCGCGAATGTTCTGATTGAATGGGACAATGAAGTTGGTCAGGAATGATGAATATTAATTTTGCAACAAATCTTGCGTAGGTTGGGTTGGAACGATAGTGGAAACCCAACATCAACATCGGTTGCGTTGGGTTTCGTTCCTCAACCCAACCTACGGCTAAAATGATGTAATAACATTTTTAATTATCAATCTGTCGCGCCGCCCGAATGGTTTGGGGAAATACGCCTACTAAAAGTGCCAAAGCTTCATCGGGAACTTGTGCCACCGTTTCCGAATCCAAATATTGTTCAAACTGAGTTAAAACCATGTGTGCGCGTTCCAAAGCTGTAGGCTTTGCCGTTAACTGTTCCATTAACCGCACCCACTGCCGCCGAATTCCCAAAGCTTTCTGTATTTCTTCGGGAGATTGAGGGCAAACCAAACAAAAATCGCCCACGGGAATCGCCTGCTGAGAGTCAACATCAAAAGCGCCCCCAACGGCAGCCCCAGGCCCGGCAAACTCCGCGTGGAAGCGTTTAATCAAAATTAGGCCGTTCCGGCGACGGCTATCTACCATCAACAGCTTGCCGCTGTTGATTTCTGCGAGAATGTCAGAGGAGTGGGGGTGTTCTGTCAAATCTGTGCCAAGGTTTCGATGTCGCAAGTCCGGGTCAGCAGAAAGGCCGAGGGGGACAATATAATTAGAGGTAAGATGAGAGCTGGATGAAGTATCAATTTTTTTCTCCTCCCGCTGCCGATCGAGATTATTCATTTAAAGTTATAAATTAATACTGTCACAAGGTGGTAGTTTGAGCGCGATCGAATATCAAATGCAGGTAGAACAAGCAGTAGACACCCTGAAAGCGGATCTCCCGACGCTTTTTGAAAAAGACATCTCCTACGACATCTACACAAAAGATGTTTATTTTCAAGACCCTGTTAACAAATTTAAAGGAAAAATCAACTATCGCATTATCTTTTGGACTCTGCGATTTCACGGGCAGCTATTCTTTAACGAGATTTTCTTCGACCTGCACGACGTAGGTCAGACAGCCCCTGATACTATTGTGGCAAATTGGACTGTTCGCGGGACACTGCGGGTTCCCTGGAAAGCTCGGATTTTTTTTAACGGCTACTCTACTTATAAACTGGATAAAGACGGCTTAATTTACGAACATATCGACACCTGGGACAGAGAGCCCGGAGAGATTTTAAAGCAGTTTTTCCGCAAGGGAGAGGAGGCGACCCAAGTATAAGCCCAAAAGGTCGATCGCGCCTCGCCATCAGGGCCGACAACCGAATTAACTTATAATGGCTAAAATAATCATCATCCCTCCGATTCATTTTCTGCTATTTGTAAATTGCTAAAATGATTGTCGCCTCTGATTCATTTTCTGCTATTTGCACTCCTGAAAAACATCATGGCTGATATTGTCCAGACTGCCACCAATGCCGGCTCTTTCAAAACCCTCGTGACTGTTATTGAAGCGGCTGGTTTGTTAGATTTATTGCAAAGTCCGGGCCCCTACACCGTCTTAGCACCAACTGATGAGGCATTTGCCAAAATTCCTACGAACACTATTACCTCTTGGCTGGAAGACATACCCAAGCTCAAGAAAATTCTGACCTATCACGTTCTGTTTGGCGAGGTACTAACTGAGAATTTGCTTGAGTTAAGTTCTGCTGAAACAGTGGAAGGTTCTGTGGTAGGAATTGATACTTCTGACGGCATTAAAGTGAATGAGGCTAAAGTTATCACTTCAGATATTCTTGCCGACAATGGCGTCATTCATATCATTGATGCGGTGCTAATACCAGCATTGGTTGCAGCATAATCAAACTTGCGGCATCTCTAAATTTAGTAGGGTGCTTATGGGCGCACATTACATTTTAAACTAGAGAACTTACGCAAGTGTCACAATTAGTAAGGTGCGTCAGGGCCCAAACCCTCGATCGTGCGTCCATAACTCGGTCTGACGCACCCTACAAGTCTATTGGCTCGTGACACTTGCGTAATTGCTGAACTAATTATCCGAACCTAAAATCAATCCCGATCGCGCCGGCAGCATCAATTCTAAAAGGCGAGTTTCCCCGTCACCTTTCCAAACAAACTCGCCTTTACCGAACAGCAATTTCTCGTGAGGAGATTTCAAATTAGCTGCCTCAAAGCTAATCTTAGCTTCTTCGGTCGCGACATTGACAGCCACAACTATTTCCTCATCCCCCAAAATTCGGGCAAAAACGTAAACCGTTCCTTCAGCAAACAGAATTTGGTACGAACCAGTGCGGAGGGCAGCGTATTTGTGCCGCAAAGCTATCAACTGCTTGTGATAATCTAAAACATCAAGTTCCCAGTGAGCTTCTAAGGGAAAACCGCGGCGGGAATCGGGGTCTAGAGCACCGGGTAAACCAACTTCATCGCCGTAGTAAATGCTGGGAGCTCCCGGAAAAGTTAACAGCAGCAAAGTAGCGAGTTCGACGCTAGCTTTATCGCCCCCAGCAATTGACAGCAACCTAGCTGTATCGTGACTGGCCAACAAATTAAGTTGAGTTAGCTGTATCGGCCACGGGTAGAGTTCCAAAACGTGCTGAATTTTGTCGCCGTACTCTTTAGCAAACAGCGGCGGATAGGGATGGTAAGAACGGCCTTCAATTTGTGCTAAATCTACTCTGTCACCCGCTGCAAAAGCAATAGTTGGGGCAGCAAAAAGATAATTCATCACGCCGTCAAATTGACTGCCATCGAGCCATTCTCTCGCATCTTCCCAAACTTCGCCGACAATGTAAGCTTCGGGATTAATTGCTTTAACTCGTTCTCGAAATTCCTGCCAAAATCCCGGGGTTTTAATTTCAAAAGGAACGTCCAGCCGCCAGCCATCGATGCCGAATTTAATCCAATATTCGGCGATTTCCATGATATATTCTCGCACTTCTGGATTATCGTGATTGAATTCAGGAAGTGCTCGATTCCCATCCCAACCGGCATAGTTAGCAGGAAAATTGCCGTCGTAGGCAGATAGCGGCCAGCCTTCAATTTTAAACCAATCCACCCAAGGAGAATGGGGGCCGTTTTCGAGGATGTCGTGAAAGAAGAAAAAGCCGCGGCTAGCGTGGTTGAATACGCCGTCTAGGACAATTTTGATGTTGCGATCGTGAGCGGCGTCTAGAAGCTCTTTAAAAGCCGGATTGCCACCCAACATCGGATCGACTTGATAGTAGTCGTGGGTGTGGTAGCGGTGATTGCAGGCCGACTGAAATATGGGGGTGAAATAAATTGCGTTAATGCCTAAGTCTTGCAAGTAGTCTAGCTGTTCCATTACCCCCCACAAGTCGCCGCCTTTGTAGCCTTGCAGGGTGGGGATTGCGTGCCATTCTTCCCACATGAAGTTTTGCAGCAGGCGTTTGCGAGGCTGTTTGCTTTTGGCGAAGCGATCGGGGAATATTTGGTAGAATACCGCGTGTTTAACCCAGTCCGGCGTTTGAATTTGCATACACTTTTTCTAGCTTTTAGGGGTTAGGCTACAGTAGCAGATGTTTGTTGCGGATCTAGCTTTTGGTAGAGAATAGACATTTGATCCCATTTTGTCGATCGACAAATTGTAAAAAATTACACAAATTTGCAGTCAATCTAAGATTGAAAACTGACTCTACCTAGAAATTTATCGTCCCGACGGGCGGTGCTTCCTGAGTCCTGTGGAGTCGCACAAACTCTGATAACAGGAACGCCAGCAAAAAAAACCGGCTCAAATTCAAGCAGAACCCGATCGCACTTTGATCCCATACAGAGAGTCAGCGGGCGTGGCGGTGCGCTCGACCTGCCTTGAAAAACACCAACAGCGCCATGAGCCTGGATCGAGAAATGGTGAAAACGGGGGATTTACCCAAAAAACTTGTTATTAACAGCCCAAACCCCGAACCTTATTCTTTCCTTAAACTGCCTTTATTTATTGAAGGGTAGTTTAACTCACAACTCAAAACTTTTTTAAATATCCATTATGGATTGATGGGTATTTTAACTCACAACTCAAAACTCCTAACTCCAGTCCCGCACACACTCCAACTCTCATAAACCGGGTTTTTTAACTCTTATTGAGGGTTTGAAGAAGTATTTGGATTAAACAACCCGGTTTGTGGGTAAGCGACTCAACTCATAACTCAAAACTCAAAACTTCCTTGCTCCCCCCCCTTGTCAAGAAGCCCTCACCATCCGACACTGTACTTGGAGAGTTAATCGACCCTAGGGAGAAAGTTCCTTGAAAAAAGTTTTAGCCATCATCCTCGGTGGCGGTGTAGGCACCCGCCTTTACCCCCTAACCAAATTGCGAGCCAAACCCGCAGTTCCCCTCGCAGGCAAATATCGCCTCATCGATATTCCTCTCAGCAACTGCATCAACTCGGAAATAGTCAAAATCTACGTCCTCACCCAATTCAACTCGGCCTCCCTCAACCGTCACATCGCTCGCACCTACCAGTTTTCCGGCTTCACCGAGGGATTTGCCGAGGTGCTCGCCGCCCAGCAAACTCAGGAAAACCCCAACTGGTTTCAAGGGACAGCCGACGCAGTTCGCCAATATCTCTGGCTGCTAGAAGAGTGGGACGTTGACGAATACTTAATTCTTTCGGGCGATCACCTCTACCGCATGGACTACCAGAAGTTTGTGCAGAGACACCGCGAAACCAATGCCGATATCACCCTCTCAGTTTTGCCTATGGACGAGAAGCGGGCGTCGGATTTTGGTTTGATGAAAATAGACGACAACGGCCGCATTGTTTCTTTCAGCGAAAAGCCAAAAGGCGATGCCCTCAAACAAATGCAGGTCGATACTACTAAACTGGGACTGACAGCGCAGCAGGCTCAGGAAAGTCCTTACATTGCTTCGATGGGGATTTACGTCTTCAAAAAAGAAGTTCTGATTAAACTCCTGAAGGAATCTCCCAACCAAACTGATTTTGGTAAAGAGATTATTCCGAATAATGCAAAAGACCACAACGTTCAAGCTTATTTGTTTGACGATTACTGGGAAGATATCGGAACCATTGAGGCTTTTTACGATGCTAACTTGGCTCTGACAAAACAGCCTCAGCCGCCTTTCAGTTTCTACGATGAAAATGCGCCGATTTATACTCGCCCGCGTTTCTTGCCGCCGACTAAGCTTTTAGATACTCACGTAACTGAATCGATTATTGCTGAAGGCTGCATTCTCAAACAGTGCCGGATCGACCATTCTGTGTTGGGAGTTCGATCGCGCATCGAAGCTGGATGTACGATTCAAGACACCCTGGTGATGGGTGCTGACTTCTACGAACCCGACGCCGAACGGCATTCGAGTTTGGACAGCGGCGGCGTCGCCCTCGGTATCGGTGCAGATACTACAATTCGCCGCGCGATTGTGGATAAAAATGCCCGCATCGGCCGCAATGTTCAAATAATTAATAAAGACCGAGTGGAAGAAGCCAACCGCGAAAACCAAGGTTTTTACATCCGCAGCGGCATTATCGTAGTTCTGAAAAATGCCACGATTCCTGATGGAACTATCATTTAGTTATTAGTCATTAGTCATTAGTCGTCAGTCATTAGTTTTTTAAGTTAAAATCTGTTACCTGCTTTTCAAGTGACTGATGATAAATAATGAAATTAGTGACAGATCACCAATGACCGATGACTGATGACTGATGACAAAATTCATTCTTTTTTTTGGTTGATTATTAATTCCCACCGCTGATGCGAGGTTGTCGAAATACTTGGCTTTATTCAAAGGCTCGCGCATTATGAATAAGCGACAGTCTCTGTTACTGTCTGCCGCGATACAGATATGTCCGCTCGCCTGCGTCTGGCGAATAGCTTCTGATTTTTGTATTTGCGCTGGTAGCACGACTGACAAATACGCTGCCCGTTTCTGAGTACCACAGCACTCTCGGAACTATCTTTCCAATCGTCGCAGCAGCCACAAGGCCAACTTAGCAAATAATTCATAATGTTAGGACCCTGGTACAGTTAAAAGCTTATCGCTCTACTATCCTATCTTAATGTTTTATAAAAGTGTGTGATGTAGCTAACAGACAGGGGAGAAATTATGTTATATTAGTTTGATTAAAATCTCTTCAGAGGTTGTAAAAATAAAATTCTCTAGCGCGGGTGTGGGGTGAATAAAAAATATCTAGAAATTTTGTGTAAAAACGGCGCAATTTAGGGTATTATATAGTCACAATTCAGACACCAGATTTGACCGAACTTGCTGATGAAAACCTGCTAAGATTTGGATTGGGCGATCGAGATCAGATCGAGAAGTTCGTAGGCGTAAGCCGGGGCGTAGCCATCGCACCGCGCCCCAGAAAAAAAGAGAAAAAAAAATCGATCGTCCGCGCCAGTCAACCCTCCTGGGCTCGCGCCCGCAACAGCAGCAGCTTTCCCCCCCTCACCTCAATCGGGCTGCCGCCTCCCGAAAGCCCTCAGCCTCATAAACTCCCCAAAAGTTATCGTCGCAGGAGTTTCACCGTCTCAAAGCTCACAGCTATAGCAACGGCCTATAGGGTAAGGACGTTCCTTAATTGAGGAAAGCATTGTTTTTGCTGTCGAATGCCAAAATCATTTCTAGAGCCCACTGCTCCGGCTCCCTTGTGCACGAGAGAGCCGAATGCTATAAAATCTTAAACAGCAGCGGAGTGCGGAAATTGCGATCGAACGCCCAGCAACAACCGAACTCGATCGAGTCCAAACCTTTGATAACCTATAATTTGAATGAGATGCCGCAGGCACTTTGGCTCCAGGCATTATACTAATGCGCCATCCTGCCGCTAATTTGGGATTTATTCTTTCTAACAACTAACAACTAACAAATAACAACTAATAAAGAGGGGATTGCTTAATGGCTGCAACAGATTTTAAAGACTATTACGCTATTTTGGGACTCAACAAAACTGCCACTTCTGACGAAATTAAAAAAACTTTCCGCAAACTAGCCCGCAAATATCACCCGGACATGAACCCCGGCAACAAAGAAGCCGAAGCTCGTTTTAAAGAAGTAAACGAAGCTTACGAAGTGCTCTCCGACCCTGAAAAACGCAAAAAATACGACCAATACGGTCAATACTGGAAGCAAGCTGCCACAACTCCAAGCGGATGGCCGGGCGGAGGCAGTACGAATGTAGACTTTGGCGGGGTTGACTTCAGCGAGTACGGCAGTTTTGACGAATTTATCAATGCCTTGCTAGGTCGCGCAGGTAGTAGTCCGGGTAGTGCCCGCAACGCCAAGTGGAATTACAGCAACTACCGCAACACCAGCGGCGGGCCCACCGGGTTTGGCGGATTTGAAGATTTCGCGGGGTACGAAAACCGCAGCGCAGGAAGCTCTCTCGACACCGAGGTCGCCATTTCCCTGACTCTGGGGGAAGCATTTCGGGGCACTTCCAAGCGAGTGGCCACGGGGGAAGTTTCGATTCCAGCAGGAGTGAAAACCGGCAGTAAAATTCGGATAAAAGGCAAAGGTCAAGTTGACCCCTACACGAAGCAACAGGGAGATTTGTACCTAAAATTAGAAGTGTTGCCTCACGCTTTCTTCCAGTTTGAGGGAGAGAATTTGGTCTGCGAAGTCCCGATAACTCCAGACGAAGCGGTGTTGGGAGCTTCAATTGAAGTGCCGGCGCCAGAAGGTACGATCACTGTGAAATTTCCCGCCGGGATTCGTTCGGGTCAGTCTTTGCGGTTGCGCGGCAAAGGATGGCCGAAACCCAAGAAAGACGAGCGGACTGATTTGTTGGTAAAAATTGCGATCGTGCCGCCGAAAGAAATTAGCAGTGTAGAACGCGAATGCTATGAAAAAATCAAAGCAAATCGCACTTTTAATCCTCGCAGTAATCTCAATCAGATGGTGCTTTGAAAAAACGTGCATTTATCGGGGGCAAATAATACCATTTCTTCAATATTCGCCAGGGACACAGCATTGTTGTGTCCCTACAGTATGCAAGCGCGATGTCATTTTAAAAAAAACCCTGTTAACAACTCAAATTTTATTCGCCCGTAATTTGCACTTTCCCACCTTCTCAAGACTCTTCACTAGCTCTTAGCTGAGTAGGTTGACTACCTTGTTTGATGTTGATGCTAATTTTTTTAGATCCTTTGTTCTCCAAGTCTCGGATGTAGTTGTTCGAGTTGTCCGAAGCTTCCTGTCTGCTGTCATAGGGCCCAAAGTAATAAGTACCCTTTGGCGAATCTGTATCCACTTCTACCCACCATCCGTCGCGTCGAGTGCTGCTAGCAGGTTGAGCTAGCACCCAAAAAGCCGTGAAAAACATACCCAACATAGAGATTTCAAACATATTTACCTCGGAGAACACTTAAGTAGTTTTTACTGTTCTCAATTTATCAACGCAACGAGAGCGATCGGCTCATCCTCAGTGCTGATTTGATCCCGATAAATTTTGGCAGTTAATGGTGGATCAAATCTGCATTTTGGTGGAGAAGAAGCCGACTTTTAAGCCACCCCTACAAATACAAAGTCCGCACGGTAAGGACTAGGACAAGATGATGCTTAATATTATTGTTGAGGCTTCAGTTAATGAAAAACGAACACAAAACTTAGGCAATCTTGACGCTCAGAAACCGGGTTATTTAACAGATACCCCTCGCGATAGATGGAGTATTTTAGTCAAAAAACCCGGTTTCTGGAGTCTGGACTATCAAAATTCTTAAGCCGCGATACTCTCGGAGAATTCACTGTCGCAAATCGTGAGTTCCGAAGGCTGACACCGTTTGATGCGGATGCTAACTCTTTTCGCTTTCTCGCTTTCCAGGTCTTCGATGTAGCCCGGAATATTGCTGGAGGCTTCTTTGTCGGTGTCGAAGGGGCCAAAATAGTAGGTACAGCGGGGCAAATCTGTGACGATTTCTACCCACCATTTCTCAGGGCTGCGGGGGCTGGAGCCAGCAAACACGGACAATACTGCGACGTAGATACAAAATAAATAAATTCCGAGCATTTTTCCTCTTTTGGGGTTATTTATTTTCTCACAGGACTTACGCCCTCGCGACTCTCATCAACCGGGTTGTTCAACTCCTGGCGATCGCCCTTTAGCAGAGACTTTCGTCCCTCAAACCCGGTTTCTGCGTTTAGGAATGTCTAAGTTTATCAAAGTAATTTGTGCGATCGCATCAACCTGAGTGCTGATTTTGAGGCGAGAATAGAATCCCAGTGAATCAACTATTTTGCCTTTAAATTTAAGCTTGATGGTGGGCTAGGAGTGGCTACCCCACAAGAGTTTAAGTACGCAGTAGTCGATCGATTAAATGGGCGACACCTTACTTCGGGAAATACGCCGGAATATATAGAATTTCTTGGGCAGATGAGGTATGAAATCAAACTTAATAACCTTGGCAACACAGGTTTGGGTGTATCCAATTTTTGTGAGAAAGGCTATATAGTCTTGGCGACTGCTTCGCGTATAGCTGACAGTGACATATAGCTTGGCCACACAGGTTTGGGTGTACCCAATTTTTGCGATCGAGACTATAGCGCGACCTTACGCTAGCAGGGCCACAGCTTAAAAACTGTCGCTAAAATAGCAAAACCCGCCTACGCGGGTTTTGCTGTTAAGCTATAAAATTTCTCAAACAAATCGGATTTGGCCAGCTCAGCAGGCTGAGGTTTACCGCTTACCTTTGGGGAACTGTTCGATACCCGCCCAACCGTAGAAAACCAGCTCGTCGTTCTGAACTCGGCAGCGGTCTACTCGCAGTTGAGTGCCTTCTAAGGCAAATTTGTCTAAGTCTAGCAAGTTATTTACGTGGGCAATTATAGCTTGACCCAAGTCTACTGCTTGCTCGTCACCGCCGTAAGTAACGCTGACAAATTGGATTTTCCGTCTGTCTTCTACTTGCAATTGAGCAGTAATATCTATTTTGACCGGTTCGCTGGCATCGCCTACGGTAATTTCGGACTGAAGCCGAATTGATTTGTCGGTTCCGAAGCTGACTTCAGTGTTTTGAAAGTGCAGAGATTGCTCTTGGTACTTCAGCTTCTGGAGTTTTTCAACTACAAAAGGTGTATTGAATGAGGTGGTTAAATCCGATCGACTTAAGACTACTCGCATATTTGCCTGGGTAGGCTGCCGTAATTTCACTTGACCTGCAAAAATCGCTCCAAAATCAATGGAGAGTGCTTGCAGGTAGAGTTCCATCACTTCTATGCGAAGGCCGTTGTACATCAACATACCTTTGCCAACGAAGTCGAAACCGTCGATGCTTCCCTGCAAGAGTTTGGCTACTGGTTCGACTCGGATGTTGGCCTCGGCCTTTTCTGAACGCTTGAATAAGGCTGCGATCGCAGCTCCTGCTACTTTACTAACAAGGCGATCGCCACTTTGACCTTGAAAGGATGTACCGCTAAACAAAGCTGCTACCATTTATTCGTTTGCTCATCTACAGTCGCCATTATAACCCTATATTAAGAAATGTAAAAATTGCTTGTGCTTATTCACCTCATAAGCAGATCTTGTTTTTTGTCTGTCTTCAAAACAACATTCTTGAAATTTAAGGGCTCAGGGGGGTGCCTTGGAGACAGGCGCGATCGAGCAAAGCTCCATCCCAAAGGGTTTTTTCCATCATGGCGCAAAGCAAATTAGCCCCCGTCAGGTTAGCGCCCCGCAGTACGGCTCCATTCAGGATCGCTTCTTCCAAGTCCGCTCCCGACAAATCAGCGCCGGACAAATTAGCATGGCTCAAATCGGCACCAAGCAAAATTGCCCTAGCCAAAGCAGCGCCCCGCAAATCGGCACCGCGCAAATCGACACCGCTCAAATCCAAATTGCCGATGGATGCCGCCGTCAAAAAAGCACCCCCAAAACTTGCGTCGCGGACTAAAGCGTTAGCGAAGGAAGCGCCCCGCAAATCGGCATTGCGAAAATCTGCGCCTCGCAAGTTGGCGCCGCTCAAGTCAGCGCCGCGGAGGTTGGCTCGCAATACGGCTCGCTGCAAGTTAGCGCCGGCGAGATTAGCTCCACTCAAGTTGGCTTGAGACAAGTTAGCACCCGCGAGATCCGCTCCCGCTAAGTCTTTGCCGGCTAAATCAGTGCCGACCAACATCAAAATTTTGCCTTTGCGTATGGCTTCGAGGTCATTAGTCATTAGTTTTTAGTCATTAGTCATTAGTCATTAGTCATTGGTCATTAGTCATTAGCGCACAGACAGGCAGGGCCTACAAGTCCCAGTGGTAGGGTGCGCTTAGCAAGCACAGGCTGATTTTTTGTAGTGTTGGAAAAGATTTTGTGCTGAGTTTTAAATACCCAATAATTCGGCTAGGCACTTCGGCTGCGCTCAGCACAAGCTCTGTACAAGTTCCCAATTACCAATTACCGATCGCCCATTACCAATCCAGTTATTTTATAATGCCGGAGCGGCCGAGGTCGTTCGATCGCCCTCCTCCAACCACACGTTAGGCAGTTGGCTCGGGCGAGTTGGTAACTCCATCAAACCCATTTCTGTCAGTCTGACGACGTTGCTGAGAGTTTCCAGCAAAGCCGGATCGAAGCGAGTGCCCGACAGTTCGCGGCACTCTTCCAAAGCTTCGCTCAAACTCAAAGCCGGACGATCGCCACGCGGTTGAGTCAGTTCTTGAAAATAAGCGACCAACCCCAAAATCCGCGAAGCAATCGGTATCGCTTCGGCTCGCAAACCCTCTGGCCTGCCGCTGCCGTCCCAATATTCGAGTTTATGCTTGACAATTTCCGCTACGGGTGCTATTTCCGGCATTGCTTGCAGCAGTTGGGAACCGATGAAACTGCGATCGCGCCAAAACGAGAAAGTTGCTGGGTCTAATTGATCGGGGGTGCGATCGAACACCTCATTCGGGGCCGAAACTAAGCCGACTCGAAATAGCAATCCAGCCAGCCGCAGCCTCCGCAACTGCAAAGCCGGCAAATCCAGCATTTGACCCAAAGTTTCCGACAAAGCCGCCACCTGCAAAGACGCTGTAGGATTGGAGGTATCGCGTTCGTCTACGCGTTGGGCCATCCGCAGAAAAGCTTGAAGTTTGTTAGCGTTCAAATTGCGGCTGACGCGCAAAGCTTGACCTTCCAATTCCCACAACTCGCGGGTTTGGCGGTTAATTGCCACCATTTGCTGCTGAGAACTTTGCAGGTAAGTGACTATCCGCGATACCACGCCACTAATGTCTGCCAAGGGCGGGCCAATGGTAGCCAGGATTTCGTGGTGCATTTCCAGCAAACTGTCGGCCAGGGGAGAGTTGTAATGTCGTGTTTGTTCTATAAAAATTTCTGCAGCAGCCGACACCAAAGACTGGTCAAACGACCACAAACCGTAGAACTTTCGTTCTATATCTACTTCCGGCTTGCCATCGGGCAAATATTCCTGGTCTGAAAGTTCGCGGCAAAGCACCATTGCTTTGTATGTAGGGGCGAGGATGATTAAATTCCATTCTTGGATTATGGGGTCATTCTCATCGAGATTTATTAAAGATACATTTTCTAATTGACCGGTTTTGTGGCTAGCAAAACCGCTGTCGGCTACTGCACCGATGACAACGCGCCGAGAGGCATTAGCAATATCTAGGTAGCGATCGGCTTCCTGTAAATACCATTTTCCCTGCTGAAACATCACCAAAACTAGGGGTTGGAGTTCGATATTCTCCCCGCCACTGGTTTGCAAAATGTGGTCTTCTAGGGCGTGACACAGGGCTACGAGGGTGTTTTTGAAGTATACCCCGTAGCTAGAAGGCAGTTTTCCGTCGGGAAGTGTAGCTTGTAGTCTGGCGAGAGTTGATTCTGAATTCATCAGAAAAATGAGCCTGAAACCCCGTCCTTCTAGGACGGCTTTACATTGGATTGGGGTGGATGGGTATGGTTGCCCCTCCGTGGAGATGTGGTCTTCTCCAAAACTCCCTTACGGGTAAAGTTAGCACGCGCCTTTGTTTTGAGAGCTTGTTAAACTTGCAGCACTGTTGAGCGTGACCTTAAAACTGTTTAACTGCAAATGACAGAGCAGGGGACTAGCTTCGCATCAAGCGGGTGTCGTGACTCAAAAAACGTAGACCTCGAAAGTATACGGCCCGTCAGGACGGCTCGCAAGAATCTCTTACAAGCCTCATGCCGTCAGGGCTGAGGTTCCTGACTGCAAAAAGCGGTGCCTGCTCTTACTTATTGTAGCGGGCGATCGAACTTCTCGAAAAGACTTTTGGCAAAAATCCGAGTTTTTGATTTTTCACCGCTTCGCAACGGATTCAATCGATTTTAGATTTGAGATTTTAGATTAAAGATTAAAGAATTGAAGCATTGACTTGCGCGAGATAAATACGTTCGGCAAGTTTCATCGGATACAGGTTTTTTATTTCTGGACGGATGAATCACGTGGCGGGTATGCTGGATGCTTGATTGTCAATGTAGAGTGCGCCGAACAGTACCTGATTAATTTTAGCCCTTTTCGGGAAACCCTCTGTCTTTGGCTGAGTTTTTTGCAGACGAGAAACCAGCCGAGAGGAAGAGGGTAAATGACTTAGGTATTAACTACTATTTGGAAAACAATATTATTAGGAATTCTGAGCGTGCTTCAACAAAATAGAAGTTTAGGGGAACAGGCGATCGACAAAGTAGCCGAGATTGCTATTGCTAGCAAATTAGACGAATCCGAAACTTTGTCTGTCACAGTTAACACCGATCCGATCCAGCTAGCCCAGGGATCAGTAGAGGCCGTTGCGGTTGAGGGTACAGGGTTGGTAATGCAACAAGATTTGCGCGTGGAAGATTTGCAAATTCACATAAAGGATATTGCTGTCAATCCCCTGACCGCTATGTTTGGCAAAATTGAACTGAACGGGCCTGCCTTCGGTGCGGCACGCGCTGTTTTAACAGAAAGCGATATCAACCGCGCTTTTAATTCCGAATACATCAGCAGGAAACTGAAAAACTTAAAAGTTACTGTTGAGGGACAACAGCAGACAATAGACGTTAAAACTATTGAGTGCCAATTGCTAGCTGGAAAAATCACTTTAAATGCTGAGGTATTGGTGCAGGAAACTGCCTCTACTGAAAAAATTTATTTTACATCAAAACCTCAGATCGCAGGGGGCGGTTGGGCAATTTCTCTTCAGGATGTCGAGTATCCCGAAAACAAGGAATTTTCGCCTGAGTTAACAGCAGCTTTGGCGGACAAAGCTGGTGAGGTTTTAAACTTGCGAAATTTTGAAATTGAGGGAATGTCCCTGCGAATTCAGCAGCTAAATGTGGAAGCTGGTGTGCTGACTTTGCAAGCTGAAGCGAAAGTCGAAAAATTCCCAGAGTAGCAGTAGGGTTCAGAGGTGAGTAGCTGGTAGGGTGCGTGAGTGGATTGAAGATTTTAGATGTGAGGTTTACTCCACAGATGAATCTGGGAGGTTGAACAATAGTCTAAAATTTTTATAACTCCACGACAGGATTCGTTCGCAAGTATCCGTTTTTGGGCGCGGTCAAAAACAGCAAAGCTTTTGTCATCGAGCAATTATTGGAACGCACGCACCCGAAGACTGCGCTTTGAAACTACCTCCGCCCTTTTCTTCTCCGTCGGGTACGCGATTTTCTCAACCGAACTTTCTCTAGAAACCCAGCTTTTTTAGCGGGTTTCTAGATACTGGGCTGTTAGTCCTACCAAAAATAATCTCTCGAAGGCGATCGCACTTTTTAAATCCCTCTAAAGTTAGAAAAAAATAGATAGCAATTAGTGGCAAAATATTACCGCCGTTAGAGGCAGGTATGGGGAGTTTATTTTTACTCTTGACAAGTAGTAGTAAAGAATCGGAAAAATTTTGTGAACACAGTAACTGCTTTTTTTAAAAGACTGCGTATCGGTCAATTTTTGACTCAATTTTTGACTGTATTGATGGCAGGTGTGCTGCTGTTTACCAGCACCGCTTGCAATGCGGGCGATTCTCGAGGTGCTCGGCCTGAGAATCCTCCCGTCCAAATGGGAGGAATGAATAACCCTCACAAGGCCGGTGGTGATGGATATACGAATTATCAAATGTCTACTGACCCTAAAGTCAATCAATCGCCTGCTAAAGCAGAAAACAATCGGGCTGATTTGTCGATCGTGGGCGATCGTCTCCTGGCCTCGACTACCGGTGAATCTAATTCCTCAAAGCTGCTTTATCCGGGTTCTGCACCGATGGAAACTGACAAGTTTGACCTCGAACTCGGCGGAGATAAAACTCTGTTAGAAGCGCCAGACGGACAGCCGGCTAAGGCTCAACCCGTATTCGATCGCAGCGATCCCGATGCCAATATTTTAGAGAGAGTAGGCGCCGCATTTAAGGATGCTTCTGGTTTCCTCAAAGATAGCGCTGAAGATGCCAAGGAAAGTTCCGTTACCAAACTTAATCCCCTGCAAAAATAAGCTAGCAGAACTTGCGCGGTATCGCCGATTTGTAGGGGCTTTTTCAGAATTGCCCCTACACAATTCCATACAAGACTTACGCAGAACTTCTATTCTATATCAGTCTGGGACGCAGAATCTGTAGGTGCGCCCCGCGCACCTTACCCTATATTAATCCTGTAAAATTACTTTTTTCGTAAGTCCTGTATATGTAGGGTACTTATGGCGCACCTTACGTTATATGTATCGTGTAAAACTACTTACTTTTTTCGTAAGTCCTGTATATGTATGGTGCTTATGGCGCACCTTGCCGATATTTTAGATTTTAAATAGGGGATTTGAAATTTATAGGACTTGCGCCAAAAATGGAAAGGTGAACCATTGAAATTGCCGATCTCCGGCTAGCAATGACAACTGGCAATGACCCAGTTTTCTCATTAATGCACAAGTCCTGCTTTTATTCCTCTAAAGAAACTTTGTTTTATTTACCTTTGGAGTCAGAAACATCAGCAATCAAATCGTCTTTATCAACTTGCGGTACAAAATCAGGGCGTTCTTTGGATTCCCAACCGGGCGGGCGCTTGGAGTTGTACCAGGCGATCGAGCCGATCGTAGTTGCGGCAATAAAGCCAGCAACAAGAACTGCTATTGGAGCGTTCAAGCTGACACTTGATTCCGGCACTGGCTGCTGCATCAGCAGCTCAATCATTACTTGCTTGATGGGTGCAACAACAACTGCTATGGGAGTGGTCAAGCTGATATCCATCATTAGGCTAAATCCTTATCTACTCTACTTTTACATTATCTTAAGTGCTAATGCCGTGTGGTTGATATATCGGAAGACAGAAAAATTGACAGAATTGCCGTCATAATGTTTAGAGCTTGAAAATAGGAGAGCAGATTTTATGCCGTTGGGGACAATAGCATTGCTGTGGGCTGCGAGTTTCAGCCTGGGTGCTTTACCGCTAACGGGATGGGCGGTGCGAGTCTTTACACGCCGAGATTTGAGGGCGCTGGGCACGGGGAATGTTGGCGTGTCGGCTGCTTTCATTCACGGGGGGAAATTAGCGGGAATTGCTGCGGTGTTGGCGGAAATTGCCAGGGGTATTCTGCCGGTTTTGGCGGGGCGATTTTGCTTCCCGGATGCACCTGCGATCGCACTTGCCCTGTTAATTCCTCTAGTTGCGGGCAGATATGCGATCGCCAGAGGTGGAGGCGTGACCAATGCTGTTTGGGGTTTTTTGGTATTTTCGCCGCCGGTGGCTGTATCATCGGGCATTTGGGGGCTGCTGGTGTGGGGTTTGGCACAGCGGTGGTGGGGTAAGGGCGATCGGGCGAGACTCTTTGCTTCCCGTTGCGGGTGTCTGTGTACCCCTATCTGGGTTTGGGTGTGGCGACAATCAATGCCCGAATTTTTAGCAGCCGCAGGATTAGCTTTGTTGTTAGCAGCAATTAATTTCAGTCAGGGTGATGATATGGCTTTATCTAAATCCGATCAATTGTTTTCTCTAGATGACTCGTTAGATGCTGCAATCTGCGGCGATAAAGCTGCTAAATTGTCTCAACTCAAACGAGCCGGATTTAACGTACCTGCTGGTTGGATATTATCACAAGAAGCGGGCATCGGGCATCGGGCATCGGGCATCGGGCATCGAGGAAATAGTGATGAATTGTCAATTCCCAATGCTTTCATTCAAAATCTAAAATCCAAAATCCAAAATCGAATTATTGTCCGTTCTTCTGCAGCAGGAGAAGATGGCGATACGAGTTCTGCCGCCGGACAATATCAAACTATTGGCCCTGTTTTCACTGAAGCAGAATTACTCGACGGCATTAATCGCTGCCGCCAGTCTTATTGGACTTCGGAAGCTGTGGCTTACCGCCGCCAGCGACAACTCCCCGATACCCAAATGGCTGTATTAATTCAGCCTTATATTGACAGCGAATTTGCGGGAGTGATGTTCAGTCGCAATCCTTTAGATGGCGGTTCCCAGGTAATTATAGAAGCTTTACCGGGAGGAGCAGAATCTGTTGTCGGCGGACAAGTTACTCCGCTTCATTTAGAAATTGATTTTAGTAAACCTGAATTATTAGAAAAAAAATTAACTGAACTTAAAAGTAATTCAATTATTGCTGAATCGATTTTAGCAGAATTGGTGAAACAAGCCCAAGCGATAGAAGCATTTTTTCACGGAATCCCGCAAGATATTGAGTGGAGTTGGGACGGGGAAAAAGTTTGGATTTTGCAAAGTCGCCCAATTACTAATTTGCAGCCTTTTTGGACGCGCACTATTGCAGCGGAAGTGATTCCCGGTGCAATTCGCCCGCTAACTTGGTCGATTAATCGGCCGCTGACTTGCGGGGTTTGGGGAGAAATATTCAAGGTGGTTTTGGGCGATCGCGCGATCGGCTTAAACTTTAACGAAACGGCAACTTTGCTGGGCTCTCACGCCTATTTTAATGCGACTTTGTTGGGCGAAATTTTTCGGATGATGGGATTGCCGGAGCAGGGTTTGGAATTTTTGCTGAGAGGGCAAAAAATGGGCAAACCGCCTTTGGGGAAGATTTTGCCGAGTTTGCCTGGTTTGTGGCGTCTGGTGCAGCGAGAGAGGGCGCTCAATGCAGAATTTAAGGGCGATCGTACTTCTATTTTCCTCCCGGCACTGCAAAGTTTGGAGAAGTCAGTTGTCAGTTGGCAGTTGGCAGTTGACAGTAGGCAGTTGACAGTTGACAGTAGTAACAATGCCCAAGGCCCAATGCCCAAGGCCCAATGCCCAATGCCCGATTACCAATATTTAACGGAATTGTTGGAGAGAGCGGAGCAAATTCAGGAGTGGCTGAAACCGATTACTTACTACAATATATTAGGGCCGATCGGGCTGGCTATTCGCAAGGCAATTTTTCGAGTTAATGATGACTGGCTGGCTAATGACAGCGCTCCTGAAATTGCTTCGGTGCGAGCTTTACAGCAGTTGGCTCATAAATTGCGACAAGCTGCTGTTTCGCAGCCTGACGAAACTGTTTCAGTCGCAGATATAGCACAGACATTTGCGGAAACTCCGGCTTTACAAGCAGATTTTGAAAAGTGGCTTGATATTTACGGATATTTGAGCGAGGTGGGAACGGATATTGCTGTTCCTACTTGGCGAGAACAACCGGAAATTTATCAAAAGTTGCTAATAAATATGGCTCAAAAAGCTGAAACTAATTTAGCTGAAAAGCGGGAAATAAAATTGAGTTTTTCGCAGAAGTGGCGATTAGAGAAATGTCAAGAAAGAGCGCTTGTCAAAAACGAAATTAGCGAAATTTACGCGCGGTTGTTGGCTCACCTGCGCTGGACTTTTTTGGAGATTGAAGCTTGCGGATTGGCAATGCAGGTGTTTCAGGAAAGTGGGGATATTTTTTATCTGGAATTTGGGGAAATTCAGCAGTGGATTCGCAGCGGCGCGAGTGTTTCTTTTCAGGATACAATTAGGGAAAGGCGCGATCGCCTCGTAGCCGATCGCGATCGCCCGATTCCCCCCGTTGTCTACGGCAATTTGCTGCCAAATTCTCAGACAAGGGCGATCGACTCCGCAACATCAGAAACTAATATCATCCAGGGAATTCCAGCAAGTATTGGTCGTGTCGAAGGCTTTGTCAAGATTTGCCGCACCGCGAGCACAGATTTAGGAGAAAATGCGATCGCAGTAGTTCCTTACACCGATGCAGGTTGGGCACCGCTGCTATTAGGAGCAACAGCAATTATCGCCGAAGTTGGCGGCCAATTATCTCACGGAGCAATAATCGCTCGCGAGTACAAAATTCCCGCAGTTATGAATATTGCTGAAGCCACAACTCGCCTGCGAGACGGTCAAAAAGTCCGAGTAGACGGGTATCTCGGCACTGTAGAATTGCTCGAATAATTAGGAACAGGCTTTCCGGCCTGTTCCACAAAGAGTTGATTTCTTGTGGAACAGGCCGGAAAGCCTGTTCCTAAAAAGATTATTTAAAATGGTGCAACATCTCAGCAATCTCGTAAACCCGGAACGGGCAAGATGCCTGTTCCACAAAGAGTTGATTTCTTGTGGAACAGGCATCTTGCGGAACGGGCTCTCCGGCCCATTCCACAATAAAATTGAGTTTTGTGGAACGGGCCGGAGAGCCCGTTCTTGAAAATGGTGAAAGATGTCAGCTCAAACCAATAATCTCGTAAACCCGCCCCAACTTTCCTAGGCTTTTAAGCCGAAATTCTGAACAACATAGTTACCCAGATTTCTACCCGCACTCAAACCATCTATGTTAGCACTCATGAAATGAATGCCTCCGTAAATGCGACTCATGCCCGATTCGTCGGCCGCTTCGCTGAAGTTTTGATAGGTTCGCAAGGTGTTGACAGTTCTGTCTCCCCGATCGGCAAAGCCGTAATCCGAACCAAATACAGAACTCATAACAGGATCAGCAGCACCGCTAAAGGTGCTGTGGCCCGACGTGTACTCAGGGAACGGCGGAGTAGTTAGCAGCGGCGTCCACAGGGGGTCGGCTGTCGTGTTGGGATTGTTGTCCGTATCAGCTTGGCGGATAGCTGTCACCGGCCGCCATAAATTGTACTGGTACTTGGCATCCCAGCAGCTAATAGCTGCATCGGCCAGAGCAATATTCAGCAGGGCGAACAAGCGGGCGCTATCTTCTAAGGATTGGCCGGTGAGAGTCGCTGTTTCTTCGGCGATTTGGTTCCAGTGGCCCGGAGGCGTAAACGTCCCAGCACCGTTGGCCCAGAATTTGGCGATGATTGTTTGGTCTGGGGTGCGCGTGAGGCTGTCACTTTTGCCGATTTCTTTGACGTAGTTAAGTTCCTCTGCGTACTTAGCGCCCTCAAGGGCGGGCGGGCCGGGCGGGCGGAACTGAGAACCGCTAGTCATGGCAAAGGGAGTAACTTGGCCCCACTGTGGCCCCAGCGCCGCGGCAAGGGCGGGGGGAGTCGGCACCCAACTGCCGGGGTCGGTTGAGGGGGTGTACTGCACTACTTTCGTGATGCCGTCTGTACTCCGCGAACTGATAATTTGGTCGGCAACTTGCTGTCCGAGGGCAATCCCGTCTTGTTTGGCTTTGCCTTCGGGAATTTTAGCTAGAGACGATGCGTATACTTCGTTGAATGTGGCTGCTTGCGCTGGGTAGACTTTGACTAAGACGCCGTGGGCGGCTGCGGCTGTGGCAGCTTCTGCTGATGTACCTGCGGGTGGGTCTATTTCCACGAGGTAAGGGGTGTATTTTTTGCTTATCGAGTTAACAGCATCGTAAATGGCTGCGTGAACCATTGCCATGTTGCGGGAGGCGAGGGGAGGCGCGGTACTGGCTGTCCGCACTGCATTCAGCAGGACTCCGTTCCACTCAATGACAGGGTTTCCCGATAGCTGATTTGTGAATTGGTCGCGGTTGATTGTGTTGCTGTTGACTCCCGGCAATACTGCTAAATACTCGCCCGTAATTTTGTCTTGAATTACGGTACTGTTGCTGTTGGCGCCGGTGCCTTGCTGGATGTTTAAATCTTCAAAGGTGAGACCGTTTAGCAATCGAATTTGGTCATTGCCGTTGCCGAAGTCGGCGATGTAGTCGGCTGTGGCTACAGTTGGGCCACCGCTGCCTTTAGCAATGGCAAATATATCATCGCCTGTGCCGCCGCTCACGGTATCGCTACCGGCGCCCGCGTAGATGAGATCGTTGCCGGAATCGCCACCAATTAGGTCGCTGCCTTTGCCTCCCCAGAGGATGTCGTCGTCCGCACCGCCAACAATCGTATCGTTGCCTAGGTCGCCGCAGATTTTGTCTTTACCTGCACCGCCTTCGAGAGAGTCGTCTCCGCTGTTGGCATAAATTATGTCGTTGCCCTCCAAGGCGTTAAATCTGTCTGGTTGGGTGGTTCCTTCGAGATAGTCAAATTGAGGACTAGGGGTCAGAGATGCCATGTTTATTTATTGGATATTTTGATTAAGGTGCAAAGGTTGGTACTTTAGGTAGATGCTTAGGTGTGTTTACCCTTGACTTAATATTAAACTTTGTGGCGGGGAAGTAAACACCACAACACAGCTTTATTGAATCTTTAATATTTAACCGACTTTTTATGAAGTTTTCTGCTCTGAATGTGCGTAAAAATACAGTTTTAAAAACTGCATCAGGTACTACAACTTTGTTAAACTTTTACAAAAAGACTGTTTTTTTTAATATTTAGAGCAAGATAATTTTTACCAGCATCAAAGGCGCGGATTGTGTCACTGAGTAAGTAGATATTTATTAAGCACTCCTCAAAGCTGCGATCGGGTCGAGTTTGGCGGCGTGGCGGGCGGGGACAACACCGAAGAAGAGGCCTACTGCACCGGATACACTGACAGCCAGGGCGATCGCCACGGGCGAAATACCAGCTTGCAAGGGCGTGAAATTACCTACAAGCAAGATACCGCCGACACCTACGCAAGTACCGACTATCCCTCCGGCAGCGGATAAAATCACAGCTTCGACAATAAATTGAAACAAGATATCTTGTTGAGATGCGCCGATCGCCTTTCTGAGCCCGATTTCCTGAGTGCGTTCGCTAACCGACACAAGCATAATGTTCATAATCCCAATGCCGCCGACTAATAGGGAAATGCTGGCAACAGCAGTTAACATCAGAGTCAAAGCGCCGGAAATTGCCCCCATTCTTGCCATTAAATCTTTCTGATTTCTGACAGTAAAATCATCTTCGGTAGTAATTTTGTGCCGCAATCTCAGCAGGTTTTCTACCTGAAATTGCGCCGCGTCCATTTGCGATTCATCTTTAATCGAAATAAATATCGACGTGACAGCCAAACCGTAGGGAGATTTGCGCCCAACTATGCGATTGGCCATTGTGGTGATCGGCACAGTGGCGGAATTATCAAAATTCGTACCAAAAGATGTGCCTTTGGGCGCCAATACTCCAATTACTTTGACGCTGACATTTTTGATCCGCACTTGTTCGCCCAAGGGATTTGTATTGCCAAAAAGTTTCTCGGCCAATTCTGAACCGAGCACTACAACTTGGTTACTTTGCTTAACATCAAGTTCGGTCAAAAACCGCCCTTTTGCCATTTCAAAGCTTCTAACTTCTAGAAACTCTGGAATTGTGCCGAAAATTAGAGACGAAACATTTTTGTTGCTGTAGCGAACTATTTCAGAACTGTTAAGTTCTGCTGACACGCCTTGAACGGAGGGGACTTGAGTTGCGATCGCCTTTGCGTCTGGCAATACGAGAGTTTGAGGCGCACTTGAGATGGTACTTCGCCTAGCGTTGGGAACTCCAGGCCTCACGATTAATACGTTTGTACCCAGGGATTGAACTTGTCCTGCTACAAATTTTTGAGCTCCTTCTCCAATTCCAATCATGGCAATTACTGAGGCATTGCCGACAATCATGCCAATCATTGTTAAACTGCTGCGAGTTTTGTTGGCTAGTAGTGTTTGACCAGCCATTTTGACGCTTTCAATAAAATTCATAATTTGGGAATTGGGAATGGGGAATTGGGCATCGGGCATCGGGAATTGGTAATTGAAACCAACAAATAACCAATGACTAATGACTAATGACTAATGACTAATAACTAATGACTTCTTAAGCACTTCTCAATGCGACGATCGGGTCGAGTTTAGCAGCTTGTTTTGCGGGTACAATGCCGAAAAATAAGCCGATACTGCCCGAAACACCGACTGCAAGTGCGATCGCCATTGGGGAAACACTAGCTTGCAGGGGAGTAAAAGCAGCGACTAAAAGCACGCCGCCGATACCGAATCCAGTGCCGATCGCCCCGCCTGCCGCTGACAAAATCACAGACTCTATCATAAACTGAATCAGGATATCTTGCTGAGAAGCTCCGATCGCCTTTCTCAATCCAATTTCCTTCGTGCGTTCGGTAACAGAAACCAGCATGATATTCATAATCCCGATGCCGCCCACAAACAGCGAAATTGCCGCCACGAAAGCCAACATCAACGTCAAAGCACCAGTAATACTGCCCAAAGTATTCATTAAATCTTTCTGGTTGCGAACAGTAAAATCATCCTCTTTAGTGATTTTATGACGCAATCTGAGCAGATTTTCTATTTGAAATTGGGCTGCTTGCATCATACTTTCATCTTTGATAGAAACCGAAATAAATGTTACTTTTGTACCGTAGGGGGACGAGCGACCAACAATTCGATTTGCCATTGTTGTCAGCGGCAAATAAACATTCATATCTTGATTGTCGCCAAAACTTGAGCCTTTCGCCTGCATGACACCAATCACTTGAAAAGTCGAGTTTTTGATGCGAATATATTGACCAATTGGCTGTGTATTACCAAACAATTGTTCGGCTGCTTCTGAACCTAAAGCAACCACATTTTCTTGTCTTTCTAAATCTAATTTGTTTAAAAATCGACCTTGGGCAACATCAAAGCTTCTGACTGTCAAAAACTCTGGGGTAGTTCCGACAATGGAAGATGAGACATTTTTGTTGCGGTAGGTAACGAGTTGACTATCATTGAGAGTTGGTGCGACTTCTTCGACAGAAGCAACTTGAGATGCGATCGCCTCTGCATCTTCCACTACTAAAGTCTGGGGCGGAATCACCGGGCGGCTTTGTGCTTCAGGACTTCCGGGAATAATAAATAGCAAGTTTGAACCCAGAGAGTTAACTTGTCCCTCGATAAATGTTTGAGCTCCTTCGCCGATACCGATCATCGAAATGACAGAAGCATTGCCGATGATAATTCCTAACATCGTCAAGGTGCTGCGAAGCTTGTTGGCCATCAAAGTTGTGACAGCCATTTTGACGCTTTCAACAATATCCATAATTCGATTTTAGATTTTAGATTTTAGATTTTAGATTAGGGGATTGGTAATTGATAAGGCGGGTAGGCACGGGGGCACTACCCCTACAAAACTCTTGTTTTCCTCCCCTTGTAGGGGCGGTGCCCCCGTGCCCGCCCTCTTGTAGAGCGATCGAGATAAATAATGCCCCATGCCCCATGCCCCATGCCCTATGCCCCATGCCCTATTTCTGATTCTTGATAATATCCTCCAGCTTTTTACCTTGAGGAAGTTCGGTAAAAACGCGATCGCCCGCTTTTGCACCCTCCAAAATCTGAATCTTGTTGCCAATAGTCGATCCAACCGTAACAGGCTTAAACTTCGGCTGTTGTTTCTCATCAGGAACCAGCACACCCGTTTGACCTTTATTAGTCACAATTGCCACCGTCGGCACAACTAAAGCATTGCTCAACTTTTCACCAACAAATCTCAAATCTACATTCATCCCCGATTGCAAGAAATCCTTGCCCGTATCAATGGCAACTCGCACTTGAAATAGCGTTACATCTCGTTCCTTAACAGCTTCCGGTGCAATTAACTTAACGCGGCCTTTAAACACTTTATCTGGATAAGCGTCAGCCACTATTTCAACGACTTGACCAGGTTTAATTTGACTAATATCTGCCTCCGGGACTTTCGCCAAAACCTCCACATCTCTAGCTAGAGCGACAATCGATGTCGAAGTTGCCGAAGTAGCTTCCGATGCCGAAGTGGCCGGAGTTACAAAAGCTCCTTGAATGGCGTATCTTTGGGTAATAATTCCAGCAAAAGGAGCGCGAACTTTCGTATCTTCTAACTGCACTTCTTGAAAGCGGACTTGAGCTTGAGCTTCCTCTAATTCAGCTTGAGCTTGAGCTATTTCTTCCGGGCGAGAACCGTTTTCTTGTGCGGCCAATTGACTTTTGGCTTCAGCAACTGCTGCTTCGGCTTTGGCGATTTCTTCTGGACGGTTGCCGTTTTCTAGCTGCGCTAATTTGCTTCTAGCTTCGGCAACTTCTGCTTCGCCTTTGGCAATTTCTTCCGATCGCGTGCCGTTTTGCAATTGGTTCAATGCTTGCTGCTCGACTTGGACAGCAGCTTGCAGTTGCTGAATTTGGGACTCCCGACTTTCTTGCAGTTGTTGCAGGCGTTTTTGAGATTCTATTAATTTAGCTTGGGCAGTGCGATTTTCTTTAATTAATTCATCGAGTTTATCTTTAGCCAGAGCACCTTCTTCCACTAGCGGCCGATTGCGTTCCACCCGTTGAGCGGTTAGTTCAGCTTGGGCTTTACTTGAGTCAATTTGCGTTTGTGCTTGGGCAATTTCTTGTCTGACACTGCCGGTTTGAGCATCTGCTAAACGAGCTTGAGCTTGGGCTAAACGAGCTCGCCCTTGGCTGACTTCTTCAACGCGGCTGCCGGCTCGCAGTCGCTGCAACCCTGCTTGAGTTTGCTGCAAGCGGGCTCTGGCTCCTGCAACTTCTTCTACGCGGCTGCCGGCTTGGGCTTGCGCCAGACTGGCTTCGGCTTGCTCTAAGCGCGCTCTGGCGCTGGCGATGTCTTCCGATCGATTTCCTGCTTCGATTTTGGCGAGTTTTGCTCGCACGCTGGCTTCGCGGGCTTTAGCTTGAGCTAGTTGAGCTTCTACGTCGCGGCTTTCCATGCGGGCAATAATCTGTCCTGCTTCCACTTTATCGCCCTGTTCGACAAATAATTCTGCGATCCGGCCGGAGCCTTTGGGGCTGAGATTCACGCGCTGTACGGGCTGCACCGTGCCGCTCGACGTGATCCGCACCGTGAGGTTTTGCGCTTCCACGGGCACTGTCATAGTGGCGATCGCATCTACTTTCGGCTGCGATCGACTTTTTGCTATATATATAGTGGTCGGTACAGCTAGCAACCCGGCTGCAACCAACCCAATCGCCCACCGCTGCGGTTTGCGCGCGGGTTTCTTCGGAGACTGCTTTTGGGCGGTTTTTTTATCTGCAATTTTGGTCTCTGCGGCCTTGGTGTCTACAGTCTGATTGGTATCTACAGTCTGAGTATCTTCCACCTTGACCTGAGCAGTTTCCTTTTTAGGGCTAACGATCATACCGACTCACCTAATTTAATCTCAGGATTACCTTAAAGGTAAAATTTTTGCTGATGCTTGGCATCGTCTTTCAGACTCATCCGATCGGGTGATTTCAAAAAAGTTCCCCAACCCGCACCTGTAAACAATTATAGCTAATCTTTGCAATTTATTAAATAATGTTAAGTTTTTTCAGCCAAAAGAGGTGGATCTAAACAAAATGGCTCCCGGCTGCGGGCAAATAAAAATATATTTTAATAAATAATATCATTGATGGGATCGAGAAGCGCGATCCTCAGCAGCAACAAAGGCGGATCTGGCAGCGGGCGATCGACTAAACTCGGTCATTGCGGACTCGCGAGCCCATCGCTGCGGGATCTGCCAGTGCGAATCTCGCAACGACAGAGTATGGACACACTTATTCTCATAAACCCGGTTTCACGGGTAGCGGTGCGTAAACCCTGAATCCATATCAGCCCTGTGCCCACAACAGGTTAAAATATTTTTCAAATCCGTTAAAAATGGAAAATCAAAACAATGAATCGTCCTCAAAGCGTTACAGTTTTGGCAATTTTGCAGCTAATTAGCGGCGTCTTCAGTCTGCTTGACGGCTTGTTCATCTTACTTTTTGCCGGCATTTTTGGCGGCATCGGTGCGGCTGTCGGCGGGGCAAAAGTGGGCACTGTAATCGGCGGCTTCATTGCCATTTTTGCGGGAATCAGTTTTATTTTAGGTCTCCTCTCCTTACTCTTAACTTGGGGTTTGTTTCAACTCAAAAATTGGGCTTGGACGGGAACGTTAATTGTCCATATCATCGCCACCCTCGCGCAAATTTTCAAAATGTTTGGCAGCGGCGGTACAGCAGTCAATTTTTTAACTCTGGCTTTTGCAGCGGCTAGCATTTACTACCTGCTGCGGCCGGATGTCAAACAAGCATTTCGTGTCTAATTTCCTTTTCATTAACGGTACTGAATTCTCGGATCGAAAAAAGCATAGGAAATATCAACCGCCAGATTAATCAGTACAAAAGTTACAGCCACAAAAATTACTCCTCCTTGGACAATTGGGTAATCCCGCGTCAGAATACCCGTATAAATCCAAGAACCAATTCCCGGCCACGAAAAAATCGTTTCAGTCAGAATAGCGCCGCCTAAAAGAGTGCCGAACTGCAAACCTATAGTTGTGACGATCGGCAAAAACGCATTTTTCAAAGCGTGTTTCAAAATCACCCAATATTCCGGCAATCCCTTCGCCCTCGCAGTGCGGATGTAATCTTGAGAAAGCACTTCCAGCATCGCAGAACGAGTGATGCGAGCTATAATAGCCAGAGGAATAGTTCCTAAAGTCAAAGCTGGGAGGATTAAATGGGCGATCGCATCCCGCAAAGCCGCCAAATCCCATCTCATCAAAGAATCCAAAACATAAACACCCGTAATCGACTTAAAACCCAACCCCAAATCTACACTAATCCGCCCGCTAGGAGGCAGCCATTTCAGATAAACAGCAAACAAATAAATCAACATCAATCCCAACCAATACACTGGTAAAGATACCCCAATTAACGAACCACTCATCGCGAGATTGTCCAGCCAGCTATTTTTCCTAACAGCAGCCAAAATTCCCGCCGGAATTCCGATAACCAGTGCCACCAACATCGCCACCACAGACAGTTCAAAAGTAGCAGGCCAGCGACTTGTAATTTCATCAATTATCGGAATACCGCTAATAATACTATTTCCCAAATCCAAGCGCAGCAAACTCCATAAAAATGCCAAATATTGCAAAGGCAAAGGCTGATTTAGACCTAATTTTGCTCTCAATATTTCTACCTGTTCGGGAGTTCCCCGTTCTCCCAAAAGCACTGTAGCTGGGTCTCCTGGTATCAAATGCAAAAATATAAATACTAGCAGAGTGATTCCGAAAAGGACTGGTAATAGTCCTAGCAAACGTTTAATAATGTAATTAATCATTTTTTTAAGAGAGATGCTATTGGCTCGGATTTTGCTGCATTTTTACATATTGTTATGGAATGAGAATTAAATAACTTCCACTCTTGAAAGTGGGATGGGCGTCCCGCCCGTCCTTTTGGGACGGGCGGGACGCCCATCCCACAATAACAATTAAAATTGTAAGTTATTTAATTCGCGCTCCTATATGGTTGGTACAGCCGGATTTTACGAAAAATATTTGTAGTAACGAAGGATATGGATAAACCCGCCTTTTCTTAGGGAACCGCGAAGAGAAGAGGGCGGGTTTATGAATCTACTAAATTATTTCATATATTTCTCGTAAAACCCGCCCCTACACCAATATATGCAGGTAAAACCCGCCGTTTTCAAGACTTACTAACATCCTCAAAAGACTCAGACCCCAAAGGACTCGGAATCCAACCTTGAATATTCTTGCGTTTCCCTAAAAGCGGCTGCGAATGTACGATCGGCAAACGCACAGCTTCCCCATGCAAAATCTCGCTAACTTCCGCATAAATTTTCGCCCTAGCTGCTTTATCGCCACTCGCCCTCCCCCCATCCAAAAGTTCCAGAACTTTCGGATTTTTCCAATTTCCCAAATCCGCCGTCGAACCCGGCCCGAAGTGAGGATAATAAAAATTGTCTGGATCGCCATAATCTCCAGTCCAACCCAACATAAAAGCTTGAAAGCCGGGAGGTTTGAGCCGATCGGCTAAATAAGCAGACCAATCCTTTGTCAGCAATTTTACCCGAATCCCGATCGCGCTCAAATCCGCCGCAAAAGCCTCAGCGATCGGCTTCGGCGTGGGAAAATAGGGACGACTGACGGGCATATACCACAAATCCAAATCAAAACCGTTCGGATAACCGGCTTTCGCCAGCATTGCTTTAGCTTGCTGCGGGTTAAATTCATAATCTTTAACTCGATCGGACGCCGCCCAATTCAGCGCAGGCGGGATAAATTGCGAATCATATTTTCCGAGTTCTCCCCAGAAAGCTTTGACTATTGCTGGCTTGTTAATCGTTTGGGCGATCGCCCGCCTGACTTCCGGTTTTGACAAAGGTGCGTAACTCGGATTTAAGGCTAAATAACCGACATTAAAAGAAGGTCGCACAACAGCTTCTAAATTAGGATCTCCTTGAACTTCTTGCAGTTGATCCGGCGTTAAATCCACAGTAAAATCAAGTTGTCCCGAACGCAACTGAGCCAGTCTCGCCGCCGGATCGTCAACAAAACGAATTACCAATTGATTGACTTTTGGCGTGCCAGTTTTCCAATAATTCGGATTTTTCTCCAAAACAATGCGATCGCCCGATCGCCATTCCCGAAACACAAAAGGCCCCGTACCCACCGCCAGCGACCCCGGAGTGCCGTACTTAGCACCCGCTTTTTTCACCGCCGCCGGACTCGCCATCCCGAAATAAGCGGAACCTATCGCCGACGGAAAAGCCGCAAAAGGTCGATTCAAAACAAATTTAATTGTAGACTTATCAACAACTGCCACATCTTTTACTAAAGAATCTTTTTCTCCCTTAAACCCGCCAAAAAGATTTTTCCAAATCGGATAATTCTTGCCCGCTTCTCGAAAACCGTTAGGATTTTTCGCATCCCACCAGCGATCCACATTAAACTTAACAGCTTCCGCGTCAAAATCCGTACCGTCGTGAAACTTTACCCCGGAACGCAACTTAAAAGTCCAAGTTTTACCATCTTTAGAACTTGACCATTCAGTAGCGAGACTCGGCTCAAGTTCCACAGTTCCCGGTTTGAAATCAGTCAAGCGATTGTAAATTTGGTCGATAACAATCACCGAATTGCCATCAGTAATATTTCCCGGTTCCAGATTTATCGGCGGCCCACCCGCACCGTACACTAAAGCCCCAGCCGGAACCGCCGCAGGAGTTGGCCCCGTTGGAGAATTATTGCTAACCGTGTTTGAAGGAGTGCCGCAATTTGATAAAATTACAGCCATCCCAAAAACTATACTTAATAAAACTAAACGCCAGGGTTTTAACAATCTCATTTCAATAGCTCCGGTTTAATATAAAATTATACTCATATCAATAAATTCTAATTTGCTCTTTCTCTCCCCTCTGTGGTCTCTGCGTTCTCTGCGGTTCATGTAGTAAATTCTCTATTAACAACCCATCTAAATTAACAAACCAAATAGAGCAGCCTGATGATATCATGCTGGAGGTAAAAATATCAAGCCACACCTTTACATTAGGCGACGCAGCCAGCATGAGAGCTAACATTTCCGGCCCCGCTAGATGGGTCATTCGATTTTAGATTGTAGATTTTAGATTTACTCCATGAATCTGGGGGGAGCATAAACATTCCTTTCCACACCCAAAATATCTTTGAATATCTGCATATAACAACCCGATTCGGGATTCAAAAACATCAATATTTCTCTCTTTTCTCTTTCTCTGCGCCCTCTGCGCCCTCTGCGGTTTGTAAAAAAAATCTACTTTACTTCAAGGAATACGATGGCTATAGGCGATCGCACCCATCCTACAAATCAAAACTCTCTTCACCAATACTTCCCAGTTCCCCGCTACCCAGAAACTCTTCCTCCTCTACTTCCTCACTCCCAGACTCGAAACTTTCCACCACAAACGGCAAACCAGCCGCCATCAAACCCCGTTGAATCAGTTCCGGCGTTTCCTCAAACAAAACAAATAGCGGATGAACAGCCTCAGCTTCATCGCTGTAAATATGTCTGTAGCGCTGCGGCATCACCCATTCGTAACCTTTATCCAGCCAAACTTGAGACTGCCGCCAGCGGCCGAGCAACTCAGAAAACTCTTCGCCCGGACGATGAATGAAAATCAAAATTTCCACTCCAATTTTAACTTTCCATTCAGGATCGCACATCAAAATCGCCAAATCGCAGGGCAAACAGACTGCCTGTCCGGGCGATATGCTAGTGCCGCTGCTTCCCGCATAAGAAACCCCGTCCCGCAAGCGCGCAATTGGCAAAGGAATTGTGATTAAACTCTCATGGGCGCGGCGGATACTCGGAATCATTTCCATGTAAACCCGATATTTTTTCAGCAGGGCGATCGCGGCAGAAGATTCGCTGTACTCTGCTAGTAAAGTCTCGTAATGTGATTGTTTAACAGACATTTTCAAACCAAAGAATAAGTAATTACTAATTGCTGCTAATTGCTAATCGATCGCTTCTCGTTACTAGGAAGACCCCATTTGTGACAACTTAAGCTCAAGTTCCCCCCTTCGGAGAACTTGAGCTTGCCTCCAGGCCTTGCTGTGTAACGCGAACAGCGATTGAAGCATTGATGGCTATGGGCTACAAATGTCGGGAGAATGCTTACAGCCTTTTTATTTACAAGGTTTGAGCCATGTGCAGTCTCAAGATTAAGCCCGATACGATGCCTCTTTTTGACACTCCCACCCCTAAAGGGGATGGGATTCTTTAGAGATTTCGCTCTAAATATCCCAAAGAGACAATTGCTTGCCCTGTGAGTTCTCGCCCACACGCCGTTTGCCTTTTAAAGGCAGCGTGTTAACTGACGAGCGTTCGTACAATTCAACCTCAAAGAGATTCAACTGTACTGGTTTCGACGAGTCCCGCCGTACCATTTTCGATTTAATCTTTTTGACAATATTCAACTTGTAGGTTTCTATCGCCTTAACTTTCACATTCCTTGCAGCTTGCAAATTTGCATCATCAATATGCCCACAATTGGTACAGATAAACTTTTCACCATTGCGGCTATCTTTATCAATATGCTTACACTTGCTACAAGTTTGACTGGTATGCCTTGGGTTAACTCGGTACAGCTTCTTGCCTGACTTCACAGCCAGATATTCAAGTTTTTGAGTTAACGCATACCAACTCGCATCAGCGATAGAACTATTTAAACCACGTTTAGCCGATTGACCGTTGGGGAGAAATCTACCAGATTCAGATTTAACAGGTTTGCACCGCTTCATCATGTTTTGTATCTGTAAATCTTCAACTACAACTGCATCGGATCTTTTAATAATCCGATTAGCTACATCCCACTGGTAAGATTCGCGACGCTGTTGAATTTTATTGTGCAGCTTGCTCACTCTAAGTTGAGCTTTACTGCGATTCTTACTACCTTTTTGCTTACGGCTAACCCGTCGCTGTCTGATTCGCATCAAACGCTTAGCTTTGTTGTTGGTAGCAAATCGCGGATTATCAATGGCGCTGCCATCAGAGAGATAAACCAATTTACCTAACCCCATATCGCACCCAGTGATAGTTTTGATTTCACTATCTGGAATTACTGGGAAGCCTGGCATATCTTTGTTTTCTATCCTGACCGAGATATACCATCCATCAACTTTCTGTCTGATGGTTACGGTTTTAATCTCAAATCCTTCGGGGATAACGCGAGAGTTGTAGAAACGCAGCCACCCAATTTTAGGGAGGTAAACTTTGTTACCTTTAATCTTGATTCTTCCTGGTTTGTAGCTCAACGATTTGAAATCGTGACGGCGCTTAAACTTCGGAAACCCTGCGCCATTAAAAAACTTATTAAAGGATTCATTAACTCTGGCTGGAATTGACTGCAATACTCCAAGATCAATACTTTGATACCAAGGTCTTGCCTCTTTTAACTCTTGCAGATTTGCATCTTGCATTAATGATGCTGACCGCTTAGGAGATTTATCTTTATCTCCTTCTTTTTGGGCTTTACCGCCGCCCTCCTTCCAGGGGTTGGCGAGTTGGGTTCCTTTAGTAATACCGCAAGTCAAAGGCGTTATTTCTACCTGAGTCCTCAAGTCGCAATAATCACCCCAAATAAACTGCTGATGCCAACCATCAATCCTGTCACGCAAGCACCAATTGTAATTCGCTCTCAACATATCGAGCCACTGGATTAGTTTTTGGGATTGCTGCTGATTAGGTCGAAGTTTGTATTTGAAGCTTAAAAGCAAATTGCACCACCTCCTTAAATTATTGTACGAGGTTATTGTAGATGTTGACGACTTAACGACAATCGATATGCAAGATAAATACAGACCAAAGATTACATCAGTAACGCTTATTAGATACCATTTTGTTTGGATTCCAGCTAGACGCAAGAAGGTGTTGATTGGTGCAGTGTCCGAACGCTTAAAACAACTACTGACAGATAAGTGTAATTAGCTCGTTGTTCTATTGTGGCAATGGAGATTATGCCAGACCACGTACATTTGTTGGTTGATGCACCACCTAATTTAGCTCCCGATCAAATTATGTTTCGGCTCAAAGGATTTACTTCGTTCCAACTTCGCAGCGAATATCCGTATCTTAAGAAAATTCCCTCTCTTTGGACTACAAGCTATTTTTGCGGTACAGTCGGTAACGCCTCCGAGGAAACTGTTAGAAAATATATTGAGAATCAAAATACTTGAATGCGACTAAAGTCGCAGCGCCTATCCCAACCCCTGAAGGGGTGGGCACGGGCGAGCGCGGTCAAATTCTGTCAATACCCCAAGCTCAAGAGCGCGATGCGGCAATCTTATATATCATAAGATTGCTCACAAGTCAACATAAAACCTAAATCTTTACAAAACTCGGCTAATTTTAAAGACTTGCTAAAGCACTGAGGGGTTGTACCCCCCATAAGTTAAAGTCAGATATTATAGATGCACCCTGATGGCTTTCCCGTTCCACAAGAGCGGGATTTTTATTATGGGAAAGCCGGAGGGTTAAGTTTCACAATACCTTTTACAGATAAAATGACGTGGGGATGCCAAGATTAAAGATATAGCAGAGCTAAAGCTCAAACTAGGGCGCCGATCGATCGAACCTCACCCCTAACTCTGCGAAATAACCCAAAGGCGGTAGCATAGTTTGGGAAACGGCATCAACTGAAGATGAACTTAGCGCCAGCAACAGTCCTGCAACAGGGCAAATACAAAATTAACGCGACTTTAGGGATAGGAGGGTTCGGCATCACTTACCGAGCTATCCACACCCATTTAAACCAAACCGTCGTACTCAAAACCCTCAACGAAAGTCTGCGCCAACACCCAGAATCTGCCCAATTTCAGCAGCAGTTTATTGCCGAAGCCCAACGCCTGTCGCGGTGTCAGCATTCCAACATAGTCAAAGTAATCGACTTTTTTGAAGAAGCCGGACAGTCTTTTATTGCAATGGACTACATTCCGGGTCAAACTCTCGCCCAAATAGTTGAAACCGATCGGCCGCTGCCAGAAGCCCAGGCCCTGCACTATATTCGGCAAATAGCCTCAGCCGTAAGTACAGTTCACCACAGCGGATTGCTGCACGGAGATATCAAGCCAGAAAATATTATCCGGCGAGCCGATTCTCACGTAGTAATGTTAATAGATTTCGGAATTGCGCGCGGCTTTACCGCCGGCACCAAACAAACCCACACTAACTTGCTCTCCCCTGGGTACGCGCCGATCGAACAATACCTCTATGACGGTAAATGTACACCGGCCACTGACATCTACGCGATCGCAGCCACCCTCTACTACTTACTCTCCGGCGTGGCGCCCGTAGCAGCACCCCTGCGCGATCGCATTCCCTTGACTGAGTTGCGGCAATTTCAGCCCAACCTCAGCCCGGGAATCGAGCGAGCCATCCTTCAGGGACTCGAAATCGACCCCCACAACCGCCCTCAGACAGTCGAAAATTGGCTCACCATGCTGCAAGAAACAGAGCGAGTATCAGTAAAAAGAAAAGGCAAGCAAAGTCTAAGATTGCCCGCACCTCCCCCGCCGCAGTTGACTTTTATGGCGTTTGTCGTAACGGCTGCAATTGCAGGCTGGATGGGTTTTGACCTAGCATCGCACTACAACAGCACCAGTCTCAGTAATAGTCCCAAAATTGAATCCTTCCCATCTCTCGAAGATTTGCTCAAATCCCGCGATTTATCAGAGCCGATGTTCGGACAGCCGTCTGTCGAAAGCACCCCTCTCTACCCGATCGAACTCAACAAGCGTCCCAAACCCCCCTTAGACACCAGCAACATTCCCGAACAGATCGAGCCCTCAGAAACTAGCGCCGAACCCTCTGAGTCCCCAAACCTGGAAACTCCCGCCCCAGAGCCCGAAGCGGAACCGGAGTCCTCCCCGACGCCCGAACCCGCAGAGGAGCCTTCTGAGTCCCCCATTCCAGAGCCTCAAGCCCAAATCGAGCCAGAGCCCCAACCAGAAGCCGCACCGGTACCGGAAGTTGCGCCCCTGCCTGCAGAACCGCCCGCCGCACCCGCCTCCCCTGCCCCTGAGAGTGCTAGCGCTGAAACCCTGCCGCCCTCGGACTCCCCGTCGCCAGTAATAGCGTCGCCGATCGAGCGATCGCCTGAACCTGCGATACCAAGTCCCAGTGGCAACAATTCAGATAGTTCGATCGCACCTGATTCACCACCCCCTGTGGCAGATCCCACGATGCCTTTTCCCGAACCTGCGACAAATTAGTATGGTTTTTGTTGGTTAAAAGTGCGACAAATACTTGGTTTTATGAGTCAGCAAATATCCGCTCAGTAGTTGAGATAATAAGGCCCTACCTAGCCAACGACTATCTTCCAAAAACTTCCGTCGAATCTGAAAATCCCACCAGTCGCCGTCTGAGTTTATCGAATATTTCCTATTCCCTCTGCAATCCAAATGCCCGCAAAAAAATGCAGGAATGTTTTCTATTTTGATTTAAATTATGTTAGAATATGTGCGCGGCGCTAAGGTGGTGTGATGTCGCGTATTAATACTGCCAAGCTGCAAACATTTTGGTACAAAGCAACCCCAACCTCGAATTTGAGCCAGTCTAAGCGAGGCTTTTGGGCTAAGCTGTGGCGCGTTAGACTGTTCTAACTCTCAACAATCCCATCCTCGACACTCGGGGTGCGAGTGTCAATTCCCCCAAAATTCCTTCCTTTGGGAGCAAGCATCATTGGGGACAAGCAAGTTATAATTTGTTGCGGAAGCGCACAGAGATTTTTTGTCAGGAACTCAGGGCTAAAGCCACTGAGCTTGTAAGAAATTACAAGCTGTTCTGACCAGACCCCTCTTTTGAGGAGGCGTTATTCAGGTCACGACACTCCTTGAGTGCGACGCCAGTTTTCCGCTCTGTCATCTGCAATTAAACAGTTTTAAAGTCACTGAAACAGTGTTGCAGGTCTAACAAGCCTTTATAACCAGGTCGAGGCGAACATTACCCCGCAAGGGAGGAAGGAGACAACTGTATCTCCATTGGAGGGGCAACCATACCCCTCTAACCCCGAAAGGGGATTCAAGGCGGTTGAAACCGCCGAGTCGTTTTCCTCTCAGGTCTAAAGACTCTGAGTTTCCCACTTACCGAATATTTTTTATGAGTAAACCCCCAGTTCATGCTTTTTTTGTAGGCAGAGCACTTGCCGAAGCACTGTACGAGCAATTAGAAAGCGCGGCCACCAACGCTTTCTCTGAACTCGGCAAATTTGACGCAGAACAAAGAGAACGCCTGCGGCAGTTCACCGATCGAGTTGTGGAACGGGCAAATCGAGCTTCGGATGAGGCGATGCAGACCAGAACTGGCACTGCAAGCACCACAACTATTCAAGACATCCATCCCGCTGATTTGCAAGCGACTATTGACGAGCTGCGCGCCGAAGTGGCTCTGGTGCGATCGGAATTGCAGCGTTACCGCAGCAGTTTGCCCTAGCGATCGACTCGACCACAACTATTATTTACTACGTGAGCGCATTGCTTTGCGCTCCTGCGCTCCTACTTTCAATCAAAGCAACAACATAAAATAAGCAATTTGGGAACCCAAGTGTCTGCTCTCCTTGATGACTCTGTTAATCGCCAGCGCTCCCCCAAGCACACTGGCGAAGCCGATGAGCAAAAAACTGCTAGTAAATCCTACAAAAGTAAAGCTTATCGCTGGAATCGCGAAAAATACTCCCGGAAGCGGCGCTTCTTCGACATTTGGGCCTTTGTCTTGCTCTGGCTGGCTTCCCTCTGGCTCGACAGCAAAAATTGGAGCTACTGGGGAGGCGTGACTGAAGAAAAGAAAGTTGCCAGACGCCGCTTTCAAGCTATCTGGGTTCGAGAAACACTCTTGGATTTGGGCCCCACTTTCATTAAAGTCGGCCAATTATTTTCTACCCGCGCCGATTTGTTTCCCGCAGAGTTTGTCGAGGAACTTTCTAAGCTGCAAGATAAAGTGCCTGCTTTCAGCTACGAGCAGTTAGAGGTAATTGTTGAGCAAGACTTGGGCAAGACAGTTCAAGAACTCTACCGCAGCTTTGACCCGGTGCCCCTGGCCGCTGCCAGTCTGGGTCAGGTACACAAAGCTCAACTGCATTCGGGCCCGGAAGTGGTCGTCAAGGTGCAGCGACCTGGACTGCGGAAACTGTTCGAGATCGATTTGCAAATTCTTAAAGGAATTGCCCGCTACTTTCAAAACCATCCTAAGTGGGGCCGCGGTCGAGATTGGATGGGGATTTATGAGGAATGCTGTCGCATTCTGTGGCTGGAAATAGACTATCTCCATGAAGGCCGCAATGCTGATACTTTTCGCCGTAATTTTAGCAACTGTGACTGGGTGCGGGTGCCGAGGGTTTATTGGCGGTACGCGGCTCCGCGAGTGCTGACTTTGGAATACCTGCCAGGGATTAAAATCAGCCACTACGAAGCTTTGGAAGCGGCCGGTATCGATCGTAAATTAATCGCTCAGTTGGGGGCAAAAGCTTATTTGCGCCAGTTGCTCAACGACGGCTTTTTCCACGCTGACCCACACCCCGGCAACATCGCTGTTAGTGCTGACGGTTGTCTGATTTTCTACGATTTTGGCATGATGGGGCAAATCCAGTCCAACGTCCGCGAAGGACTGATGGAGACGCTCTACGGCATTGCTTCCAAGGATGGACAGCGGATTATGGATTCTCTGATCAATTTGGGAGCTTTGGTGCCTACGGGTGATATGAGTCCGGTGCGCCGCAGCATCCAGTATATGCTGGATAACTTCATGGACAAGCCTTTTGAAAATCAGTCTGTGAGCGCGATTACGGACGACCTTTACGATATTGCCTACAACCAACCTTTTCGCTTCCCAGCTACTTTTACTTTTGTAATGCGAGCTTTTTCCACCATCGAAGGGGTGGGCAGAGGTTTAGATCCCGAGTTCAACTTTATGGAGGTGGCACAACCTTTTGCCATGCAGCTTATGACTAATGGAAATGGCCATGATACAAGTAGCAGCATTTTTAACGAAATCGGCCGTCAGGCGGCTCAGGTGAGTTCGAGTGCTTTGGGTTTGCCCCGCCGGATTGAGGAGACTATTGATAAACTCGAACAGGGAGATTTGCGGATTCGCGTCCGTTCGGCCGAAACAGAACGCTTGCTCCGCCGGATGAGCAGCGCTCAAATGGGCACGAATTATGCTTTGCTGATGAGTGCTTTTACTTTGTCGGCGACAATTTTGTTTGTCAGCAATCAAGTCTGGCCGGCTGTCGCTGTTGCCGTGCTGGCTGCGGGTGCAGGGTTTGCTCTTATGCGTTTGTTCAAGCGGATCGATCGTTTAGACAGGATGTCATAATGGGGCAATTTAGGATTTGAAATTTCAGGTTTGAGATTTCTCGCCAGCCCAAATTTGACATCGAATGTTAAGTTTTGGCTGGCAGACCACAGATTGCTCAAATTTACAACACTTACGCGCTTTGAGGCGAAAAACCCGGTTGCTGCCTAAGTTTTTCGCCAGCTAAACCTCTGATTTTGGGTAGAAATCCTGTTTTTTTTGCAGGGGCTGCTTAATTTACTGGGTTTACCGAAATTTTAAGACGGGATTACCATCATATCGATCTACAATATGAGGTCAAGGAACTGCAATTTTTCCAAAACTCGCGATCGCGGGCGGCAGAATTTCAAGTTTGTTCGGGATTTAAGTTTTGGCATAAAAAATTGCACCCCATTAAATCAAGCTTTCAAGTTCGATGAGTCCAATCACCCAATCTATGAAACGCTCTTTCGCAGGTAAGACAGACACAGGGCTAGTTCGTTCCGTAAATCAGGATTCGTACTACATAGACTCTGACGGGCGATTTTTCATAGTGGCCGACGGAATGGGAGGACACGCCGGAGGTCAAGAAGCCAGCCGGATTGCGACTCAGGCGATTCAATCTTATTTGCTCGAACATTGGGAAGGGCCAGAGGATTCTCCGCTGTTGTTGGAAAAGGCTTTTTTAATTGCCAATCAAGCAATTTTGACGGATCAGCTCGACCACCCTGAGCGTGCTGATATGGGAACTACGGCTGTGGTTCTCATGTTTAGGGATGAGGGCCGACCCTGGTGCGCTAATATCGGGGACTCTCGCTTGTACCGACTGCACGGATCTCGCTTGGAACAGATTACTGAAGACCAGACTTGGGTGGCTCAGGCTGTGAAAAGAAAGGCCCTAACTCCTGACCAAGCTCGCAGTCATCCTTGGCGTCACGTTTTGTCCCAGTGTTTGGGCCGCGATGATTTGCGGGAGATAGATATTTTGCCGGTGGACGTGCAGCCTGGGGATCGCTTGCTGCTCTGCAGCGATGGCTTGACTGAAGAACTTTCCGATCCTTTGATAGCTTCGCCTCTGAAGTCGATTCGCGCCTGCGAGGGCGCTGCAAATGCTTTAATTCAAGCAGCTAAGGATAAAGGTGGACGCGATAATATTACTGTGGTGATCGTGACGATCGACCTCAAATAATATTCGATCGCCCGATCGCACCCGACCATCTAAAATCGAAAAATCGAAAAAGTGAACAATCTAAAATCTAAAATCTAAAATCTAAAATTGAATGACCCGCGTTATCGGTTTGATCAGCGGCACGTCGGTGGATGGCATTGATGCTGCTTTGGTGGATGTGGTCGGTTCCCAAACAGACTTGAAAGTGCAATTGGTGGCCGGCAAGACTTTTTCTTATCCTGCTAATTTGCGATCGCAAATTCTCTCGGTTTGCAGTGGTTCAGCTTTGTCAATGGCTGAACTAGCCCAATTAGATGATGCCATCGCCCAAGAATTTGCCACGGCGGCCTTGACAATTCAAGCAAAATATGATAAAGCCGAATTAATCGGCTCTCACGGTCAAACCGTCTACCACCGACCTGCTGGGAAAGCCCAGAAAGACAGCGCCGGTGCGTTAATGGGCTACAGCTTGCAACTCGGACGGGGCCCGCTAATTGCGGAATTGACGGGAATTACTACTGTGAGTAACTTTCGATCGGCAGACATTGCTGCAGGGGGTCAAGGAGCACCCTTAGTGTCAATAGTTGATGCCTGCCTGCTGGCGGAACCCAACCTCAGCCTCTGCATCCAAAATCTCGGCGGAATTGGCAATGTTACCTATCTTCCGGCAAGGGGAAAAAGGGGGAAAAATGACGAGTCTGAGATTTTCAGTCTTGGGGAGGGCATATCGGGGTGGGATACAGGCCCGGCGAATTCCCTGTTAGATTTGGCAGTACAGCACTTCTCAGGCGGCACTAAGACGATCGACGAAGGTGGAGCTTGGGCGGCATCGGGCACTCCCTGTCAAGCTTTAGTCGAGGATTGGCTCGCCTCAGAGTTCTTCCGCCAAGCACCGCCGAAATCAACGGGGCGAGAGCTATTTGGTGTAGACTATTTTGACAGGTGTTTGGTCGAGGCCGAAGGTTACAACCTCAGTCCTGCTGACGTGCTGGCTACTCTGACAGAACTGACTGTTGCCTCGATCGTTCACAGTTACCAAACTTTTTTACCGGCTATGCCCGATCGAGTTTTACTATGCGGGGGCGGCAGCCACAATCTCTACTTAAAACGCCGATTGCAATCTCAATTGCATCCAGTGCAAGTGTTGACTACTTCGGAGGCAGGCTTGAATGTAGATTTTAAAGAGGCGATCGCTTTCGCGGTTTTAGCCGCATGGCGGGTTCGGGGCATTCCCGGCAATCTGCCTCAAGTGACTGGTGCCCGGACATCGGTACTTTTAGGAGAAATTAACTCTTGTTGGCACAGTTGGGCGTGATAGCATAGAGTCTGAGGGACAACGGCTGTGCGTTGTTGCACCAGCATTGTAGCCAGCAGGAAAAGCATAGGAACAGCACTGTGGCTCACACGTTTTTAATGGAATCTGGCCAATGGACGCTCGAAGGAAGCTGGATTGAGCGCAATGGCGTGCCAATTACGGTTAAAGGCAAAACTTTAGTGAGCTGGAACCGAACAGATTGGTTCAGTATGGTCACCAAGCTCGTATTTCCTGGAGGCGATCGCGAAGAGATTATTTTGCAGTACCGAGGACACCTCAACAGCGATGAACGGCAGTATACTTTTGTACTCCAACACAGCGAACTCGCCCGCGTCGAGGGCGAAGGTTGGATTGCTCCCCAGTCGATCGTCCAGCGTTATTGGGTATTGGGAGACGAACGCCAGCGGCGGACGGGTTTTGATACCCTTCACCGGGTTGATGACAACCGCTACTACCAATCTAGCGGCATCATGTCTGGTCATTACTTGACGAGTACAATGGAAGCAACTCTCGAACGTCAGGGCGAATAACTGTTTCTAGAGTCCACATTTGCGAGTTCTAGGGTTTGATGTGAAAACTGAAGGTTGTGCTAGTCGGAGGTCGCGCTCAGATGTCCGACTAGCGCCATTGCTGTCAAACCTCATCCGCTGCAACTAAGGACAAATATATTAAATAGTTAAAAATTTTAATGGGTTAAAAAATTAACACTTATTATTAAGAGTTATCCAATTTTCGAGGCGCGGCGCGATAAATTATCTTTGCGATCTCCGGTGGTGTCGATCGACAAACTGCTGACCTCGACTTCCACATTCAGTGAAATCCACAAAGGAATTGTCAAATTTTCCTCACGTCTGTACAGATGCCTTCTACCTTCTGCCTTCGAGTGACGCCCCATCACCCCCAACTCCTTTCCGCATGAGGGAACAGAGTAAGAGACGGAGGTCGCCGACTGCGACTCTTGGTTACTCAACGCCTGGGTTAGGTTCTAAACCCCAGTGGTGTTTCAGAAAATGGCGGTACATGGTTTCTCGTAGCATCATTTGCTCGTAAAGCTTGACCAAAAACTCCTGAGCTTGTTCGCGGCTCATGTCACTTACCTGTGTTTTGAAGGAACACAGGCTAAATTGCTGTTCCAAAGACAATTCTGCTGGTTGGCTCATGACTTTGACTCCTCTGTAAGTAAAGGTGACTTAAAACTGAACACCTGGATTAACCAGATTTGTAAGTTGTTTCAGCGATCGACAGTTGGTTTCGGGATGCCCGATGGCCCATCTGGCTTTAGTCTATATTACAAAAGGTAACAATAATTTGACAAAATTACCATCTCTCTTAGGAAATAACTTACTTAGCGATAGAGATGGCGAGATGTCTGCAAAAGTTCCTTCTGCAGGCACATACAAGTGTATCTACTTGTCAAGAGAAAAAAGGCTCAGTACGAACCAAAAGAATTGAAGCCGTTTATACCAAATCGGGTGGAGCTTCTCTCGGCGAGGGGGAGAAGGGGAGAGGAGGAGAGGGGGAGATGAGGAGAGGGGGATAGCGGGAGAGGGGGAGATGGGGAGAGGGGGAGATGGGGAAAGGGGGAGATTGAAAGATGAGGAGATGAGGAAAGGGGGAGATGAGGAGAGCCCAAGAGCGGGAGAGCGGGAGATGAGGAGATTGGGAAAATTTCTATTTCTCAGTTCCCCCTTCTTCCTTCTCCCTTCTTCCGACTTCCATCGGACTGACATCCGTTACATCCGTTACATCCGTTACACAATCCGTTGCCGAACCTTCTTCCTTCTTCCTAACTAATTCGAGGGCCCGCCATCCTGCGGTGGATTGGCGATTCCGGGTCGGAAATTGGGAGCAGCGGGTGCAGGCGAAACAGGAGGAATGCCCTGATTTGCCCCAAAGTTACTAGGCTGCTGTGGAGCGGGGAGAGGGGATTGAAACTGATTGGGATTGAACTGCTGCTGTGGAGCCGGGAGAGGGGATTGAAACTGATTGGGATTGAACTGTTGCTGCTGTGGAGGCACAGGAGACGGCAGGGGTTGACCGGAATTGCCGATCGCAGGTGCCGCAGGAATGCCAGAATTGGGAAGCGAGGTATTGGGCAATGGGGAGGGAGCCGAACTAGGAAGAGTTGCCAGGGCAACTCTATCGCCCCCTACCTCTCTCAATTTGTCTAAAACCTCCACAACTTTGGCATATCTCGCATTTTGAGGAGCGTACAGCACCATCAACCCCGTAGGATTTTGGCTTTGGAAACTCTTTAAAACTCGATCGAGCTGTTGGAAATTAACAGGCAATTGGTCGATATAAGTTTGCCCGAAATCGTCAATGCTGACAATCAGCATCTCTCGCATCTGCGTTTGTCCAGTCTTCGCTTTAGGCAAATCGACATTAATGGCTTGCTGCCGAGTCAATTGCAAAGCCGCCAGGAGAAAAAACGTCAGAATGCAAAAGATCACGTCAATTAAAGGCACCAGTTCAATCCGAGCCTCTTCAGCAGGAGTATCTAGATTAATCTTCATCAGTTCTCAGGAGTTTTAATTATTAGAAGGTGAATCTTCAGCCGGATCGGAACCTTTCAATTTCGGCTCCCGATTCCGTTCTCCCGATTCTTGAGAATTGAGAGAACGCCTGTTCAAACCATCTGCACCAAAAGAAGAATTGCTGTATTCTGCACCGGACACTCGACCCTTAGCATTAGCAGCAGGCCAGTATTGTCTGTAAAGCAATTCCAGTTCATTTCCAGCTTTGCGAAATATTTTTGCCTGGTTGAACAAAAAAGCTTGAAATATCCGATAAAACACCAAGGTAAAAATTGCTACTACCATCCCAGTAGCAGTCGTGATCAGCGCCTCGCTAATCCCCAAAGTTACGCCAGTTGTTGCCGCCGTGCCGATGTCGCCCAGACGGATGGAACTGAGCGAGTTAATCAAGCCCAAAACTGTTCCCAGCAAGCCCAGCAACGGGGCTAGAGCGATCGTAGCTTCTAAGATTTTGTCACCGCGACGCATCGAAGCCAACTCTTCATCGGCTGCAGCTTCGAGTGCGAGTCGAAATAAATCTGGTTCGGGATTGTAGAGCCGCAGGGGTGCAGAAAGAAATCGCCCGATCGGCTGTCGGTTAGCTTGTCTGGCAATCTCGTTAGCCGCCCCCCAATCGCTGCGAGCCGCTTCCAGAATGCGGTTCACTATCTGCTTTTCTTTGCTCAGGAGGCTCGCCCAAAACCACAAGCGCTCGATAATGGTACTCAAAGATAGAATCGATAACAGCAACAGGGGCCACATGGCGGGGCCGCCTTTTTGAAACAGTTCTTGAATATTCACAATATTTTTGCTCCTGCAGTACCCGCTAACTTTTGCTTCTGTTCTACTTTTTTTAACAAATCTAAGGCCATTTAATTTTAGCTATTAATGTACTCAGGACTTACGCACTCGCCACTAAAGAAAGCCGATTTTGGGAAATGGGCATCGGGGTACAACGAAGTATTTTCGTCGAGCAAACCCGGTTTCTGGGTAAGTCTTGGTACTGTTGTCTAGTACCTACGGGCGATGGGCGGCGACTTCCTCACAACTCGTCTAAATCTTGACACATATCTTGCAGCGATTGGTGTTGAAGGCGGCGGGAAGAGCGGCGATATTTTTTAGTTTGCAGCTTCGGTTCGTAATGCTGCGTACCATCCGACTTGGTTTGCTGCTTCAAACTCGATTCGGCGCTACTAGAGTTTTGCTCTTGTTGCTGGCGGACGATCGCCTCTTCGAGAAACTGCAAGTAATACTCATAGCGCTCCCAACCGCCCCGCACCACACAGTTAGGCTCGTCTCGGTGCGAACAGTCGCTAAACTGGCAGCTACCCACAGCCAGCCTCTGGCGCGCTTCTGGGAAATATTCAGCTAACTCGGACGGATCGCATTCGAGAGCCGGCTGATTAAAGCCCGGAGTATCGGCCAAAAGTCCGCCGCCGGGAAGTTCAAATAGTTCTACGTGGCGAGTCGTATGGCGGCCGCGGCCGAGTTTGCCGGAAACAGCGTTCACTCGCAGATTCAGGGCTGGAATCAGTTGGTTGATCAAGCTGGACTTGCCAACCCCAGAAGGGCCACAAATTACCGTTATTTTCCCTTGCAAGTGCTGCAGAAGGAAGTTCGGCAACGGGCTATGTACGGGATTTAACGGATGTAACGCCTTGACCGAATTTGGAATTTGGGGGTTATCCTCAGAAATCAGCCGAGAGCGCTCTATTTTCTCCACTAAGTCATGGAAAGGCGGTTCCGAGGCAAAAATTTCATTTTGACCATTAGGGGAGGTTTCCTGAACTCCGACACCGCTGCGGACGCTAATAAACATGGGTTCGTAGCCCCAGCCTGAAAGCCGATCGCGCCACTGTTCCAACTCCTGGGGCGTGACCAAATCGCATTTGTTCAGGCACAAACTTACCTCTAAACCTGTAGATTCGGCCTTGACTAAAAACCGAGTTAATGATGCCGGATCTAAGTCGGGTTCAGCAAGGGCAAAAACAAGGAGAATGCGATCGGCATTAGCTACAGGCGGGCGGTTGAGTTCTGTTTGGCGCGGGAAGACTTCAGAAATTGCTCCCCGGCGGTCAGTCCAGTCCGGTTCGTCTACCACCACCCGATCGCCCACCATCACCTGTTGGCCAATTTTTTTCAGTCGAGTGCGGCGAGTACACAGGAGAATCGGAGAATCAGCGAGGGGAGCATTTTTCCCGTCAATGGAGACTTCGGGATCTAACCTCACTTGGTAGAAGTTAGCCTGAACAGCAATTACAGTACCGACGATCGAGGGCGAATTCAGGCTCATCCTGCTTCCTGGTGTTCGGGGCGCTGCACTTTCATTGAAAAAAAGCCCGACTCCGGCTCATCCGCGACAAATTGCGTTTCGAGAATCTGGTAGCCTTCCATTTTGAGACTATCGGGCACTTGTTCGATCGGCTCCCCAGCATCCAGCCACACTTCCAAAACTGAGCCCGGTGCCATTTGCTCCAAGCGCAGTTTAGTGCGGACAAAATTGAGAGGACACGGAGTACCCCGCAGATCGATTTTGGCATCTGGGGATTTGGGATTTTCAATTTTCGATGTTGAATTCATATAGCTGAAGCAAGAAGGAAGAAGCTAGAAGGAAGAAGCAATCAAATTCCCTCCAATTGGACACAGATTATTATTTATGGAAATTTTGTGTCCAATTGGACACAGATTATTATTTATGGAAAAAATGAGCGCAATTGCGCTCACTTTTTCCTTATTTCTGAAACAAATTACCCAGAAACCCTTCCAAGCCGCCTTTACCAGTACGATCGCCCTTCAGCTTAGCAAGCTGCATCAGCAAATCCCGTTCCTCAGCCGTCACCTTAGTCGGAATGTCAATAGACACCGTAATCAAATGATCGCCGCGACTGACTGGATTTCCCAACCGAGGCACCCCTTTTTTCTCCAAAGTCAAAACCGTATTTGCCTGAGTTCCGCTAGGAATCAACAATTCCGTGGGCCCGTCTACGGTTTCCACTTCCAACCGGCACCCCAAAATTGCTTGCAAATAACTAATCTTAACTTCCGAGCTAACGTTAGTGCCGTCGCGCTTAAATAGCGGGTCTTCATTCACCGCCAAGAACACGTAAAGGTCTCCGGGCGGCCCGCCCAGTTTGCCGGCATCCCCTTCATTGGAAACCCGCAAGCGAGTACCGTTGTCAACCCCAGCCGGAATTGTGATTTTCAGCTTTTTCATCACTTCTTTCTGGCCCCGGCCGCCGCAAGTTTCGCACTTATCCTCAATCACTTGCCCGGTGCCGTTGCAAGTGGGGCAAACTGAAACTTGAGTAAAGCTGCCGAAAGGAGTGCGGGTAGCGCGTCGGACTTGACCGCTACCGGTACAAGTCGAGCAGGTTTGGGGTCGGGTTCCCGGTTTCGCGCCAGTCCCCGTGCAAGTTTCGCAGGTTTCTAGATGCTTGATGCGGAGTTCTTTTTCCCCACCAAACACTGCTTCCCGAAAATCCAGCCGCAAATCGAGTCGCAAATCGTCTCCGCGCACCGGCCCGCTGCGCCTGCGACCTTGCTGTTGTTGACCGACACCTCCCTGAAAACCCTGAAAGAAGCTTTCAAAAATATCGGCAAAGCTGTCACCAAAGTCTTGGAACCCCGGCGCGCCTGCACCGCTGACCCCTGCTTCGCCGAAACGATCGAAACGGGCGCGGGTTTCTGGTTCTGAGAGTACCTCGTAGGCGCGGTTAATTTCTTTAAACCGCTCCTCGGCACCGGATTCTTTGTTGACATCTGGATGGTACTTGCGAGCTAGGCGGCGGTAAGCACGCTTAATTTCTTCTTTGTCTGCGCTGCGAGAAACGCCTAATATTTCATAGTAATCACCGGCCATAGAGCTGCTTGCCTGGAGGTAAATAACAAAAAGTGTACGAAAAAAAAACGGTCTACCTTTCCTGAAATTACAGATTAAAAATCAAAAATTCTCATTGTTAATTTTTAACTTTTAATTTTTAGCTTTTCTGTTTTAAAGGAAAGGATTCATATCATCAACTTCTGGTTCGGGAACCTTCTGTTTTTGTTTTGACTGTGGACTTGACTGTGGACTTGACTGTGGACTTGACTGTGGATTTGACTGTGGATTTGACTGTGGATTTGACTGTGGATTTGACTGTGGATTTGACTGTCGTTTTGACTGTCGCTCCGGCTTGGATTCCGGCTTGGATTCCAGCTTTGGTTCCGGCTTTGGTGCCGGCTTTGGTGCCGGCTTTGGTTCCGGCTTTGGTGCCGGCGGAGCTTGGGGCGCCACCTGCAGCTCTTCTTTCAGCAAAATGCTGTCGTCGTCCGCTTGAACCTCTTCTGGTTCTGATGATTCTACTTCTGACATCATCTCGCTTTCAACAACAGATCCTGACGGGGCTACCCCGCTGCGGGCTTGGTCGTAGACTGCAGTCCCCAGCGAGTATAGCAGTTGCTTGAAAGATTCGATTGCGGGGGTAAGTTCCTCGATTGTGATGTCGGGGTTAGTCATCGCTGCCCGCAAGGCTGCTGCGGCTGTTTCCGCTTCGGCCTTGAGCTCGTCGCTCAGCAGTTGCGCGTTGGTTTTTAAAGTTACACCACAATTATAGACGAGGGAGTCAGCTTGATTTTTGAGTTCGACGAGTAGAGCGCGCTTGATGTCCTCGTCGGCGTAAAGTTCGGCTTCTTGTCGCATCCGCTCGACTTCCGTTTCGCTCAATCCCCCTGTATTGGAAATTTGGATGCTTTGTTCTTTTCCGGTTCCTTTGTCTTCAGCAGCCACTTTGAGAATCCCGTTGGCATCGATTTCAAAGGTAACTTCGATTTGAGGTACGCCGCGGGGAGCTGGGGGAATGCCTTTGAGCAGGAATTTGCCGAGACTTTTATTGTCTTTAACCAATGCTCGCTCGCCTTGGAGTACGTGAATTTCTACCGAGGTTTGCCCGTCTGCCGCCGTGCTGTACATTTGCGATCGGCTGGTGGGAATAGTTGTATTGCGCTCGATTACTTTGGTGAACACCCCGCCCAAGGTTTCGAGCCCCAGGGAGAGCGGCGTGACATCGAGCAGCAGCAAGTCTTTGACTTCACCACCCAACACCCCGGCTTGAATTGCCGCGCCTACCGCTACAGCTTCGTCGGGATTGACGGATTTATCGGGAGAAACGCCCCCAAAATACTTGCTAATTGCCTTTTGAACTGCCGGAATCCGGGTTGAGCCTCCCACTAAAATAATTCTGTCTATGTCTTTGGGGGTCAAACTTGCGTCTTTGAGGGCTTGAGTCACCGGATCGATCGTCGCTTGCACCAAATGAGCCACCAGTTTTTCAAACTGAGCTTTGGAGAGTTCCATTTCCAAATGCTTCGGCCCTTTCTCGTCAGAAGAGATGAAGGGCAAATTGATTGAGGTGGATTCCCGGTTGGAGAGTTCGATTTTCGCTTTTTCCGCAGCTTCTCGGAGGCGCTGCAAGGCCATTTTGTCTTGTGAGAGGTCACTGCCTTCTTGAGTGCGGAAAGCTTCTACCAGCCACTGGACAATGCAGTCGTCAAAGTCATCTCCTCCGAGATGGTTGTTACCGGAGGTAGCGTTGACTTCAAAAATTCCGTCTCCCAGTTGCAGGATCGAAACGTCGAAAGTACCGCCGCCCAGGTCAAAGACCAAGATTTTCTGTTCTATATTTTGCTTGTCCAGCCCGTAGGAAAGGGCGGCCGCCGTCGGTTCGTTGACGATCCGCAGGACTTCTAGACCCGCGATCGTACCGGCGTCTTTAGTAGCTTGCCGTTGGGCGTCTGTGAAGTAGGCGGGTACTGTAATCACGGCTTGCGTAACAGTTTGTCCCAAATAAGCTTCAGCATCTTGCTTGAGCTTTTGGAGTACCATTGCCGAGATTTCTTGGGGAGTGTGAACCTTATTCCGAATTTGGACGTTAACGGTATCGTCTTTGCCTTTTATGCAGGTATAGGGAGTCCGCGCTCGTTCTTCTTCCGTGTCGTCCCACCGCCGTCCGATAAATCGTTTGATACTGTAGACAGTATTTACAGCATTAGTTACAGCTTGCCGCTTGGCTAGTTGACCTACTAAGCGATCGCCCGCCTTGCCGAATCCTACTATACTAGGAGTTGTGCGGCCGCCCTCGGAATTGGCGATCACGACGGGTTTACCGCCCTCTAACACAGCTACGCAACTGTTAGTTGTGCCTAAGTCAATTCCAATAATTTTTCCCATAGCGCCTCATAAAACTTTGTGGGATGTTTGGAAACCTCCAACTACAGGTTGGGGGAGGAAAAACGACTCAGCTTGTTTATCAACAAGCATCACCCGACCAGATTTGTAGGAAATAAACTTGATGTCAATCACGCAATATCAAAGACGGGTAAAAACATTTTTCAGAATTTTTGGATAAAGCGCTGACCTGCTTTTAGTCATCTTTAATTAAGAAGTTGGTGAGTCGGCCACCTTGGACCCCCCGAATTCTATTCGGGGGTCAGTGACTTTGAGCAATGCAGTAGCTTGTATCCCGATTAACCTTCCGAACTATCGGGATTTTCATCTGAGGCTACCACAGATAGCCCAGCCGCTGCAACTTTCACTTTGGCGTGCCGCAAGACGCGATCGCCCAGAATGTAGCCGCGTTCTAGTTCTTGGATAATTGTTCCTTCCTCGTGTTCGTCAGTTGGCTCGCTCAGCAGAGCTTCGTGGAAGTTGGGGTCAAACTGTTCGCCTTCGGGGCGCATCGGAGAAACCCCGATTTGCTTGAGGCTATCTACCATTTGCTTGTAAACGCTTTGGTAGCTTTTGTGAATGTTCATTTCGCCATCGGTTTGCGGCTTGATGTGCGATCGAGCGCGCTCGAAATTGTCAATTACCGGCAACAGGGGTTTAATCGTGAGACACCTTGCCTGTAAATCTAGCTCTTCTTTTTCCTTTTGGGTACGCCTGCGGAAGTTTTCAAAATCTGCTGCTAGGCGGAGATTTTGATTTTTCAGTTCTTCTAGTTGAGCGGATGCGGCTTGCAACTGAGTTTTTAAAGCCTCTTTTTCATCGTTGGCCTGGGCCAGTTCCTTCTTCCAAGGCTCCGCCGCGTCTGCAGTCGGACTGTTGGTTGAACTGCCGGTGACGGTAGGCCCCGATGCGTTTGCTGGGGTGCGATCGCCCTGAGCACTTTGATAAGCTCGAGCAAGTTCGAGTTCCCAATCCGCCGATTCGTTCGAGTTTCCTGATGCCGCCGGATTTTCGCTTGCCATTGGCGAACCCTCTGGGGTGGTTTCCCCAGTTGAGTTAGGATCTTGATCTTGCTGTTTTTCCTCGTCAATCATAAAAGCTGCGCGACAGAACCCTATCAATTCTAGCAGATACAGTTAACCCGGTAAATCTATACGACTCGAATTGACTGTGTATGGCACAATTTGATACTCCCCAGGGCTGAAGCCACGGGGATTCTTGAATGAATCCGAAAACTCACGGGAGGCGTTATCAAAGCACCTCTATACGCTCAAA
>NZ_JAUBTI010000012.1:0-95942 GCF_036702415.1 Microcoleus sp. D3_18a_C4
TTTAGGATCGCAAATTAAATAACTTACAATTTTATTTGTTATTGTGGGTTGGGCGTCCCGCCCGTCAAACAAGGACGGGCGGGACGCCCATCCCACAAACTTGTGGAAGTTATTTAATTCTCATTCCTTAGTTCGGAGGAACTATCGGATCGTCCTCTCCAGAACTGCATTTTGTTCTGCGCTCAGCTTGGGCAATTTCCATCAAGGGATAACTACCAACGGCTGATACTAAACTTGCCTCTATATTCGCAATGATTTCTCCCGCAGCATTGGGAACCCCCATTACTAATAAAGTCAGGGGGGTAGATGAAACTATAGGTATCACAGCTCGTTTCTCCGTCAAAGAAAGGGATAAGGGAGAAGCTAGTTGGCCAACTGCGCTCTATTATTAACCAGGGGGTAGGGAAACAATTATGCAAAATTTTCAGAAAAAATTTCCCCTCATCAAGCTGCAAACCTTCTCAGTGCTTGCTTTACGGATTATTAAATTTTCTGTAAATCTTACATTGAGAGGCAATTAAATCCTAGGCCGAGTACATCTCTGAGGTAAAATTCAGTCTAATCCTTTAATTGATCAGGCATAGTCTCATGCCAATTCCCAAACTTAGTGAAGCGACGATCCAGCATAATACCTCTGCCGCATCCCTCAAGCACGGTGAAACTTACTATTTAGCGGGTAATGTTACTAGCGCTGTCCTGCGTGGCAATTATCGTGCAAGCCATAGTGGAGGGTTCTGCTCTGCAACCTTACCGTATTACGATAAACTTTGATGACGCTAATGTGGCATCATCAAATTGCACTTGTGCTTACGATCGCGTTGGGTGGTGTAAACATATTGTTGCTACCATGTTATTATGTCTGCGACAACCACAAATAATTGAGCAGCGCCCCACACTGGAACAGTTACTCGATCGCCTCAACGATATACAAACCCAGCAATTAATACAACATTTAGTAGAAAAGCAACCCTCACTCATCGATCCGATCGAACGATACGTTAACTTAAGTGCTATTCCTACGCCTCCACAGCAACCTACTAAAGCACCCCGTCGTACCTCCATTAATCCGGCTCCTTTTCGACAACAAGTACGACAAATTTTGCGAAATGCTGTGCGTTATTTCGACGAGGGATGGGGGGAAGAAGACCCCATTACAGAAGAACTTTTAGATGTGATTCAGCAAGCGCAGGAATTGATCGCAGAGGGAGATGGTAACAACGCCTTAGTAATTTTACAAGCCATCACCGCAGCTTGCGTTGAAGATTGGGATGATGTAGAAGAATATGGCGCTGAAAGTTCTGATATAGCTAACGCTTTGGATGAAGCTTGGACAGAAGCCATTTTAACGGCTGAACTAACTGCTGAAGAAGAGATCGATCTCCAGGTGATGTTAGAAGCTTGGCAAGATGAATGGGATTGCGATTTCAGCATGAGCTTGAAAGCATTACGCCAAGGTTGGGATGACCCCCTAATTCAAGGAAATATTACGGGGCAAGAAATAGGAGCTAATGACGCACCAGAATGTGCTAAAAGCTTAGCATTAATTCGCTTGCAAATCCTCGATCGCCAGGAACGCTATCAAGAATACTTATACTTAGCGCAAGCAGAAAACTGCCCTCAACAATACTTGACGATGTTAAGTCGTTTGGGGAGAGTAGAAGAAGCAGTAGAATCTGCTGCTACTCAGATGAAATCAGCGGAAGATGCTTTTGCTCTCGCTCAAAGTTTACAAGCACAGGAAGCCCAAGCTGAAGCTCTCAAAATTGCTCAAACTGGGTTGAATTTGTCAGGTAATTGCCTTTATAAACTGGCAATTTGGACGAGTGAGTTGGCTGTTGAGTTGGGAGAAAACGAAGTTGCATTAAATTCTAGAATGCTAGTCTTTGAAATCAAACCATCCTTTGCCGATTATCTTTTAGTGAAGGAGTTTGCAGGAGACAGTTGGTCAACTGTGAAAGCAAATTTGTTAGCAACTCTGAGAAGTGATAGAAGTTGGGGAGTTTCTGAAGCACAGGTTGATATTTTTCTCTATGAGGGACTTATTGAAGATGCGATCGCTGTTGCTGATGGCTTGAGTGGCTACGAATCGGCACTGATTCACCGAGTAATGGGGGCTGCGATCGCCCACCGCCCCGATTGGACGATCGCCAATGCTTGTCGGCTTGCTGAATCGATTATGGATCGGGGAAAATCAGAGGACTACGATCGTGCAATTAAGTGGTTGGAAAAAGCCCGCGCTGCCTATTTACAAATGGGGCAAAATCTTCAGTGGTGTGCTTATCGTTCTCAACTTATGCAAGTACACAATCGGAAGCGGAAGTTAATGGGAATGCTGAAGAGTCCAGATTTAGATTGAGGCTGAAGTTTACCGTAAACCGGAACAAGTGAAAGCGGCCCAATAAAAAGGGTCAGCAAAAGGGAAATCTAAGCAACTAATTATTTGCAGTCGTTCCAAAGTTTTGTAATTGCGTGTTGCTGTTTCGGCCCGCTTTTCTTCCTCTTGTAGCCATTGCAGGTAGTCGGGGGAACCTTCGGGATAGGAATTACGCTGGTTTTCTGCAAACTGGCGATCGCCCTCCGCCTCTTCAAATTTGCGTTCTAATAAATCAGCAAGTTGGGGAGAATAGCAAGCGACAAATTCCGATCCAGAGAGCGATCGCAAATTTATTTGTGCTTGCTGCAAGGCTTTTAGGCGACTGCTTCCTTGCTGCCGAAGTTTGTGATAAAAAATTGAAAATAAGGCTGTTGCTAAATCATCTACAGCCCACAGCGTACTCACAACACTCCGAGCACCCGCACATAAAAACCCCGTCGATAATGTCAAAATATCATCAGTAATTTCCGTAGTTCCTAACCCAGTTTCACAACAGGATAAAAACACATCAACTAGATGAGGAAGCCGCCAGCCCGGTGTCATTAACTGCCCCAAAGTAATGCTACCATCTGCCAATTCCAGTCGGGATTCTAACGGATTATCAAGGCGAGATTGAGCATGATGGCTAGAGATAATTCCCTGGACTTGTAGAGAAAGTTGCCGATAGTTGCTGACCGTTGCTTGGCTACGTCCTCGTAAGTGTTGTTCATTGCGAATATTATACAGTTTGGCAATTTGTTCACCCTCAAAACTTGCACAGGGTAAATCTTCCGTTGCATCTTCCACAATACCATACATCAGTCGATCGTTAACAGGTGGACGTTTGTGGCAAAATTCTAAAACTTGACAACTAGGACTGTAACGAATTAGAAATTTATCTCCTAAATATTGACCATTTTCTAAGGGTAAAGCAGCAAAAGGAATTTGGTGTAGGCAAAGGTGAGGAACAATAATCAGTTCCTCGATATTATTAAGGTACTGACTAATCAGGTTATCGATTTGCAGGCGGCGGGAAAGTTTCGATAAAAACTGCGGAATTCGATTTCTCCACTTAGCTTTACATTGTAATTGCTCTTGGATTAATTTACTTGAATCGCCAGCCTCCAAGTAGGGTTTTAGCCAACCTTCATGAATCCATTGTTGTAAGTTTTTCCCTCGTTTTCTGGTTATTTTGTACAAATTAACTTCGGCTTGTCGCAAAACAAATATATATGTATCTTCATCAGTAGTGTAAAAATTAAGTATTGCTGTAGTAGGGCGATCGATGAGTTCTTGGATCGCCGTTAAATTAGGGGGACTGACTTGAATTTCGCCCGCTAAAACCGGATCTAAACGTCTTAGTTGTTCCCAAATTTGTTGTTTTTCACTTTCTAAACCTTGGATATTTTCACTAATGGCTTCTAAAGCTGCTCTATTGCGTGTACAATCCATATCAATTAGATCCTTAGCTCTAAATGCAATTAACTTCTGCTTTTTACTTGATTTCTTTAAACCGGAACGTTCGCAATCAATCTGTCGTTGAATTCCTTCAAATTCTGCTAAATATTCTTCTACTTCAGAAGGTATATCTCCCTGAGAGTAAAGGTCATTACTGGCAATTAAATCTACTAAGCGACGAGAGCGGGAACGTTCTACATATTCAAAAGCTTGTGGAAAATTTTTCGTATTAACTAATGCTTGTACAATATGTTCATAAAGATATATATCTTCTCCTAAAATTTCTTGGCGGCGTCGATCGGTATTAGCCCAAACTCGCAATTGTTCTAAAGCTTCAATAGCAAGACAATACCCTTCAATGGCTTCTCTCCATAGTCCTAATTTGAAGGCAATTTGACCTAAAACTTGTCCCGAAATCAGACAAAGTTGGGGGAAAGCTTGAGGAGTTCTGACTTTTAATGCTAACTTAAAGTATTGCATTGCTTCGGTAAACTGCTCTAAATTGTGGTAGAGATAACCTAAATTATTTTGTACAGTTGCCCAATTTTCCGGAAAATCTTTGAGAGTATAAACTTCTAAAGCAGCTTGGTAATAGTCCCGCGCCAGTTTTAGGTTTTCGTCAATACTTCCTTGAGTGCGATCGCTATAAGCATAACCTAAGTTTAATTGCACCATAGCCCAATCTTCAGGAAAATCTTTCTGAGTATAAACTTCCAAAGCTGACTTATAGTAAAAAATCGCCATTTCTAAATTTTCAACTTCATTTTCAATACTGCGACTCCTATAGGCATTTCCTAAATTATTTTGCATCATTGCCCAATTTTCCGGGGAAATTTGACGGGTATTTACTTGCAAAGCCCTTTGATAGTAATTAATGGCTACTTCTAAGTTATTATCCTCATCTCCTAGCCGACGTTCGCTATAAGCACTACCAATATTATTTTGCAGCATTGCCCACTGTTCAGGGAAATCTGAACGAGTATATATTAATAAAGCATTTTCATAACATTTGATAGCAGTTTCTAAATTTTGTAAGGAATCGCCATAAATTCGTTCACTATGAGCAACTCCTAAATGCTGTTGTGTTTCCGCCCACTGTTCGGGATAATTTTCAGAATTACGAACTTGCAAAGCATTATTAAAAGCTTCAATTGCTAATTCTATATTTTCGAGACGGCTACCATATTTGCGATTGAGGTAAGCAATCCCTACATTATTTTGAATCATCGACCATTGTTTACGATTAAATGCTTTTTGATAAGATTCAAGACAGGTAAGATAAAGAACAATAGCTTCTTCTACATTTTCTGCTTGATTCCCTTGAGCATTTCTTAAATAAAAAGTTCCTAAGTTATTTTTGAGCAAACCCCAAATTTCAGGAAATTGACTATAACAGCAAGCATCTAAAGCAATTTTATAATAGCCTAGAGCTCGATCGAGGTTATCAAGTCGCTCTCCTTTAACTCTATTTTGATAGCCATACCCTAAATTATTCTGAATTTTCAACCAATTTTCTAAATAACTCTCTGGATTATAAATATTTAAGGCATTTTGAGAAGCAGCAATTGATGCTTCAATATTTTCGGAAAAATCTCCTTTTAGTCTCTCTAAATAAGCAACTCCTAAGTTAAGTTGTATCAGTCCCCACACTTCTGTAAAAGTCTCAGAATTATACACTTGTAATCCTAATTCATAATATGCAATTGCCCGTTCCAAGTTATCCGAATATTTCCCCGTTGTAGAAAGATAATAGGAAAATCCTAAATTATTTTGAGTGTTTGCCCAATTGTCGGGATAGTCCTCACGATTATAAACTTGTAAAGTAGCCTCTATCAAACTCCTACCTAATTCTATATTCTGTTCTTGACTTCCCTTGAATCTGCTGAGATATGTCGCCCCTAAATCATTATGAATAAAAGCCCATAATTCAGGAAATTCTTCTTTTTTACAAAATTGTAGAGCAGTTTGATAACACTCAATCGCTTTCTCAAGATTATCAGCACGATTTTCTATTTTTTGACGGTAAGCATCTCCCATACAAAATTGGATCGTACTCGATTGTTCGGGGAAGTCTTCAGCACTATAAACAGTTAAAGCTGCTTGATAACACTCAATTGCTTTTTGGAGATTGTCGTCTCGATTCTCTTCAATTGTAATATAAGCATTACCTAAGCTCTCTTGAGTTTCTGCCCACTGTATGGGAAAATCAGTATAAGTACGGACTTGTAAGGCATTGTGAAAAGCGGCGATCGCCCTTTCAATGTTATCTAATTTTTCTCCTTGAATACGATTATAATAAGCTAGACCCAAATTATTTTGAATTCTTGCCCAATCTGTAGGATTATCCTCTTTTGGATAAACAGCCAAAGCAGCTTGGTAATATTTAATTCCTAGTTCTATATTTTCCGATTCATCTCCCTTAATACGGTGGAGATAAGCCAAACCTAAATCATGCTGAATTTCCGCCCATTTTAATGAAAAGTCTTGACAATTCCACAGTTTTAATGCTAATTCAAAAGCAGCGATCGCCCTCTCCAGATTTTCTTCTAAATCACCTTCAACTCTGTCAAAATAAACTAAACCTAAGCGATGTTGAATCAAACTCCATAATTCCGGTTCATCGGTATCATTACAACATTGTAAAGCTAATTCATAACACTCTATTGCCCTTTCTAAATTCCTGCTACGGTTCCCAGCAAGGCGAATTTGATAAGCAAACCCCAAATGGTTTTGAGCAATCAACCAATCATCCTGGTAATCTTCCCGATTGAGCGCCGTCGCTACTTGTTGATATCCCGCGATCGCAATTTCAATATTGTTTACACAATCGCCCAGAGTAAATTCTTGAATAAGACTACTAAAAGTGCCAATTACAGTGGCTATATCGTAAGCTTCTTCAGACTCTAATTTCATTAAAACATCAGTTGCCCAACTTCGCAAAAACCAATCAAAATTATCATCTAATTTATCTAAATTTTTCTCTAAAATAGGATACACAACTTCTGCATCTCCTTCACTTGCTTCGATTGCTGCCAAAACTTCTAGGAAAAAATTTAATAACTCTTCAGAATTAGCTAATTCCGACCTAATTTGAATTAAGTCTTTTATCTTCGCCACCGCACTCCGCAGCCACTCATATCCCTCTTCATTTTCCTCAACTAATAATTCCTCTGCTACCTCCTCCATCACCTCTAATAAACCTTCATTAATGAGGTGTGAATAGTCATCCAAAATATCTCGTTCTTCACCATCGGGACAGGTACGTAGCATTTCAATGAGGTGACGATAATCAGAGTTTAGCTGTTCTTTCATGTTACCTTTTTTGGGTTAATCTCATTTTTGGTTTTATATCAATTTCGGTTGCACTCAGACATGATATAGAGGAGACGGCAGTGCCGTTTCCCTACCCGGATTAATTTTAGGGACACGGGGCACTGCGCCGTGTCGAAAGCTGTGGGTAATATTAATTCCGAGGGTAGGGGATTTGATATCACAGGAGTGCAAGTATCTGTATCGTTACAAATATATAGGCAAGCGAGCATGATACTCGCATTCCTAAAAAACGCTTTTTACAAAATGGGGATGTTCTCAGTTTTTTGAAAAAAATATTTAAGTTTTTGTTTCAACATCCCAAATCCCTGCTAATTTATTTAGCATTTTTTGGGCTAATTGTTGGATGTGGAAATCTGCGGAGATAACTTTTTCTTCTCGACTAAGTTCTCCCATAAAAGCCTGTTGTTCAGGAGAATACTCAAGTATTTGATGATGAGGATTAATAGGAATACTAGCGACTAATACATCTGCTCCTGCATACCGCCATTTAATGGGTTTAGTAGTTCGGTAAATGCGCTCTAATTGAGCGATAATTTCTGAAAAATTTTGTGTTTCTAAGAGTTGTCGCACTTCTACGGCTACTGGATCGTCACTTCTCAAAAACTGATTTCCTAATTCCAGACGATAGAGATGATCGATCAGATCATCTAAGTTTTGGAGTTCGGCAATCTGGATCTGGCTTGGCAATGCAGAATTATCCAGTGATGGGGTAAATCCTAGCAGTTTTCCTGAGTCTAATTTTTCCCCAAATTCAACTATTACATAGCCGATTCTGTCTTCTCTGGCTGCTGGTGGAACTACGATCGCACTTTCTCCAAACCAAACCGGGCGGCATTCTAATTTACCCATCCCTGGTAACACTAAATCAGCAATATCCCACTGGGCACGGACGACTGGGTGCCAACTATCGCCTTGAATTAAATCGGGTTCGTAAGCTTGCCATTTGAGGTAACTATAGACAACATAAACTGCTAAAGTATTCACATAAACTCGTTTGGCAGCCTCATGCTTTGTCAATTCAGGAGCGAGTTGCAGAGTTTCGGCCGCAAATTTTCGAGCGGTGCGGTGAGCATCAGTACCTAGTGGAACTGTCAATAGCGTTGGGTTTGTGCTTTGCATAATTTAATCCTCTCTTGTGTATCCTAGCTCTAATGCGATCGCTTGGAGCAAGGGGCGACAGTTCCTTTCCCAGTGTGATTTTAGAGTTTGGTAGTTGATGTTAAATTCTTTGGCGATCGCAGTAAACTTGTCAGGCGTGGTTTTAAACAGTACCTTTAATGTGAGAACTTGACAGTTACACTCTGGATGATTTTTAGGATGACAGGAGCGAAATTTCCCATCGGGGTCTTCTTGGACGTATTGTTCTAGCTGTTGAATAATATTCTGATAATTTTCTTGCTCTAAAAGTGCGATATAGCCATCCAAACCACTGCGGGTAGGAGTATAAAAACTTGTTTCTGAAAGCAAATCCAGCAACGCGGTTTCAGTATCTGAGCTTCCTATGGGGGCATCTAAACTGTAGGTGGGCGGTTGAGAAGGTAAATTCAAATCCTTAATGCGCCACTCTAGGTAACTATTTATCCATTGTCGCAGTCGTCTTGACACATTCGGATCGCTAAGCTTGAAGTTCGAGCAAATGCTTTTGTTCACCCATACCCAGGTTTTATTTAAGGCGTCTAAATAATCGGGATGTGCAGATCGCAGTAGTCCGGGAAGTTCCTGTAGTTCGGCTAGCAATCGGTTCATCGCTTTGCGCCTTTGGGAGCTGTTTTGGGGATACTCGCATACCTCCTCAATTAGTTGGCGCAGCAGTTGATCCATGGGTGTTAAATTAATTATTTGAGTTCTAAACTCATTGTTGCACCGCTTGGATATTCTCCGCTAACCAGAGGATGCTCTGTGTTCTGCGTGCACCCAAAAGTTAGAGTTATATCATGTCCGATCGATTAACCATAATATCCCGGTCGGGGCGGGTTTTTGAGATTGTCCATTATTGGCAGGTATTGTTCGTGAACCCGCCCTTACAAAAATCGCGGCCGCTCGACTAGACATGATATTATATCAATTGCCGTTTGCACTCCTTATGACTGTTAATTGTTGATTCGGTGTCGCCAAACTGAATGATGCTTGAGTGTTGAATGTTGACTCGATTGTACGCCTGACTCCCCAAGCGCGGATTTGATATGACAGATTTCAGATTAATTCAAGTGTCGATCGATCGTCACAATCGAAACAGGCCGCAACGCATCAAAACGAGTTGAATTCCCCCCAGCCACAGAACGCGACAATTGCACTTGCACGATTCGGTAACTCCAGTGCGGTTCCCGGCGCACCCGATCGCCCATCCAGCTCAAAACAATAGCAATATCCTCAAAAGCATCCAAAGCCAGGACGATCGAGCCTCCAGGAAGCAGCCGCAGCGCGCAAACGCCCAAAATTTTAGTCAACCCTCCGCCACTACCGCCAATAAAAATCCGGTGCGGAGCACGCAAGCGGTGCAAGATTTCCGGGGCAGTTCCGTGAATCGAGAACACATTTTGCAGCCCAAAACGGCCATAGTTGAACTCGATCGCAGAAGTACCAGAAACCGTTTGTTCGATCGCATACACCTCAGACTGCGGGAATAAACGAGCAATCTCGATCGACACAGAACCATTACCAGCACCCACATCCCAGACAACTTGTCCCGGTTGCAAAGCCAATTGTGCCAGCACCAACACCCGCACTTCCCGTTCAACCGTCAAACCCGGCTTGTCGCCACAACCGATAAAAGCTGCATCCGGTATTCCCAACAAAGGCAACTTTTCCAAATCCAAAGGTTCCGTCCCCAGCGGGGACTCCCGCAGCATCACAACCACGCTCAGCGGTGCAAAAGACTCTCCCAGCAAAGCTGACAGAGACTTGCGGCTTACCCGTTCCTGGGCCGCCCCCAAATTTTCGCAAACCCAAAACTCGTAGCGTGTAGGCAAATCTAGAGCTTTCACCAAATTTGCCAGTACAGCCGGAGTATGAGTTTCGTCGGCGAGCACCGCAATTTTCTCGACACCGAGTTTGAGTTTTGCCGTCAGTTCCTCAAAATAACGTCCTTGAGAGCCAACAAAATGAGCGTCTTGCCAAGGGATTTGCAAGCGGTTAAAAGCCAACTGCACAGAACTGACGTGGGGGTGAAAACTCAATTTTTCTGCCGGCAATTGGGCAATTAACAACTTTCCCCAGCCGTAGAACAGCGGGTCGCCGGCCACTAAAATTACGATCTGTCGATCGCGGGGTTCCACCGTCTCCGCAGAGGGCTCTAATTCGGGTTCAGTCGCCCACCATCGCCGAATTTCCAGAAGTGCTTCGGTCAAATCTTCCAACGCCCAGCGCTCTCCGTCGTGCTGGGGAAAATAGCTTAAATGGCGCTCGCTGCCTATTAGCAGAGCCGCCATTTCTACAACCTGCCGCGCCGATTCGCTCAGCCCAGCAGCTCCATCTAAACCTATACCAACAACGTTTACTGTCACTTTTCAAGCAAAAAGTAAAAAACCAGAATTACTGATTTTTCCTGGTTTTTCATAAATTTTTTCTTTGACTTTAATGTCAAACAAAAATAATTAAAGCATGTGAACAAACCTGACGGTCAACTGAGTACAGTTAGACCGAAGGCTTCTTTTTCCTTTTTTTTCTCATGCTTTTTATAGTGAGGTAGTTCCACCCCCACTTGCTAATATAGTATCAGAGTATTTCCCGATCGTATTGGGGTATAAAAGAATAATTGTCGGTTCCCGTAGCGAAACCCGACGAGCCTTTCATCACGCGGGCGTAATTCCCAACGGGTACGGGGCACAGCGCTCTGATTAATCCCCTCTAAATATACGCCCGGGACTTCCCGGCTGGTAGTTAATAGGCAATATCCTGACTATGGTCACAGGGGAGAGAGGGAGAGGGGGCGAGAGAGTGGGAGATGGGGAGAGTGGGAGATGGGAAAAAATCTTCCTTCTTCCTTCTTCCCTCTTCCCTCTTCCCTCTTCCTTCGTTAAAACTCAAAAACAGGCCATTCCGGTTGCCGGAGATAGGTGGTCATGTCGTCAAACTTCCGCAGTTCCACTCGGTTTACGGACAGTTCTTGCGGCGTGTCCAGCCATTGCTCGTTTAACTCTGACAGCAAAGCGCACAAGCGAGCGCGGTCAAGGTTCGGCCCGATGTCCCCAAAATAACCCAGAGTAATGTGTGCCGTGAAATGATATTGCTGTTCAATTCCCAAAGCCATTAAATCGGGATTTTGATAGATCGATCGGCGAAACTCCAGAATTTGCTTGTAAGAGTTTTCGTCCGTCGGTGCCAAACAAACACCCACAGCTCTAGTCATCACCATCAACCCCAGCACTATCCAGCGAATGGGAGCGCCGCCCGCCAAGGGTTTGCAGGCGGCAAAACGATCGGCCATGCGCGAGCGCAGTTGCTCCTCAAATTCGGGATTTTTATCAGAGGCATCTCGAAAAGCGCTGCTCCAAATCAAATCGGCTACGGTTAAATGGAAGGTATCAGGAGGCAGTGCCACGATCGCACCCTCCGCTATTTCCTGCAATAGTCGTTGTTGGCTCGAGTGCAAATTACTATAAAATGCAGCATTTTCTGCATCTTCCCCCGCAGGGGGCGTAATCACGGAATAACCTGGAAAAGGTACAGGATCTCTCCGGCCTGCTTCGTCGGGCTTAAATTTTGGAGATTCCTGAATGTGTTCCACCTGGGACTTGTAGGAGTCCAGCAGCGTCATTCGCGCCACCCGATTTACGTAAGCTTGATAAGTATCATCCAATCTTGATTTCCTCGCGGTGACATACTCCCACACCAAATTTTATATTATGGCGCGGGCTTCCAACAGCCCAATTCAGGATATGTTGGACAAGCCTCGCCTGCAACTCGGATTTTTTTGGCTAGTGAGCGTTTATGCAAATTTACCTGTTCTGGGGGGAAGACGACTTTGCGATGGCGCAGGCTGTGACAAGTTTGCGCCAAACAGTCCTCGACCCCAACTGGGCTAGTTTTAACTATGACAAAATTATTGCCGATTCCGCCGGAGCTGTGGTCGAAGGGCTCGATCGAGCCTTAACGCCGCCCTTCGGTACCGGCAGCCGTTTTGTCTGGTTGGCAAATACGACTGTAACGCAGCAGTGCTCTCCTGAACTGTTAGCACAATTTGAACGAACACTGCCGGTAATTCCCCCTACCACCGTGCTGCTGCTGACATCCGTCAAAAAACCCGACAGCCGGCTCAAGTCTACCAAGTTAATTTCCCAGTCCGCCCAAGTGCGGGAATTTTCACCGATTCCGCCTTGGAATGACAAAGAATTAGCCCAGCGGGTGCGCCAAGTCGCGGGCGAAATGAACGTAAAATTGACAGCCACAGCGATCGAACTTTTGGCCGAATCCATTGGCAGCGATACCCGCCAGCTATACAGCGAACTCGAAAAATTGCTGCTGTTTGCGGGCAACCGCAGCCAACCTCTGAACCCGGAGGAAGTTGCCGCACTGGTGCACTGTCACGCCCAGAATACCTTCCAGCTAGCCGATGCGATTCGCGAGGGCAATACCTCCGCCGCTTTGGATTTATTGGCAGGCTTAACTGGCCGCAGCGAGCCTGGTTTGAGGATTGTGGCTGGCTTGACTGGTAAGTTTCGGATTTGGCTGTGGGTAAAGGCGATGATCCAAGCGGGCGAGCGCGATGATAAAATTGCTCAAGCTCTAGAACTCGGCAATCCGAAACGAGTATACTATTTTCGTCAAGAAGTCAAGAACGCCAGCTTAGAAAAACTGCAAAAAAGTTTGCCCTTGCTGCTAGAGTTAGAAGCTTCTTTAAAGCGGGGCCGGGAAGAAATCTCAACCCTGCAAACCAAAGTTATAGAACTTTCTAGCTTGTTTCGCTGATGCGCGACAGGGCACAGGATCGGCCCCTTACTGTAAATTTTTACAACAAATTTCTTTCTTCGGCTATGTGCTTGATGCCGGCTCGCAGGCCAAAAGGTCAATAGATACTAGAAATACTCTCAGAATGCCAAATTAGAAGTTAATGTGGTAAATAAATATTGTCCGCCGAATGCCGATCGGTTAATATTATTTGCCGGCTCTCCACCCCCCCCCAAAAAAGAGCGCTACCCATGACACAACAGAACCCGCGGGAACTGCTCAAGCAAGGCGATCCAAAAGCGATCGCATCTAGCATCAACCGTACACTCAAACCCAAAGGCATCAACGCCGATGTGACGCGGGACAACGGCTGCCTCCACATAACTCTGGAGGCAGACAAAGTACCGGATCAAATGGTATTGGTCGATTTCATCCGCACCGGCATGACGAAGCTGGGACTCGAATCAATTCACACTGTAAAGGTTTACGGGCGTCGAACAGGTGACGGTGAGCCTGCGTGGGAAGATGAAATTGATCTGATGCCTGCGGATTCAATGCCTTACCCCTTGGATAGTGGAATGCCTGACGACTCTGTAGGTTTAGATGATGTCGAGCCCGAAGAGGAAGACTATTATCAAGAAGGAGAATTCGATCGAGATGACGACGAGGAAGACGAAGACGAAGACGAAGATCAAGCCCCGCCTCCGAAAAAACAATTTCCCAAATGGGTAATACCTGTGGGTATCTTAGTACCTCTGGCGGCGATCGCAGGGCTTTTCTTTACTAAAACTTTCCCCTTCGGCGACTCGAACCCAGAACCGATAGCCCCCGAAGCTGCTTCCCCTTCCCCGAAACCCGCATCTCCCCCTTCTAAAGCCGCCGCATCCTCGACCGCCGCATCTCCGGGCACCCCACAGGCAGCCTCCCCTGCACCAAAACCCGCTCCCACTGCGGCTGCGCCAGCAAGCCCAGCTCCAGCTTCTCCTGCACCAAAACCCGCCGCGCCTAAGCCTGACTCTTGGAGGGCAGCCGTTAACACAGCTCAGAAGGCAGCAATTTCGGCCCAGACGGCTCAGTCTCAAAATGAGTGGATCGCAGTAGCAAGCGAGTGGCAGCAAGCGGTTAAGCTCATGAGAGCCGTACCGTCAACCAGCCCGAACTATCAAAAGGCTCAGCAAAAAGCGGCAGAGTATCAGGCTAATCTGATTGTTGCCAACCGCAGGGCGGCAGCAGCGCCTTAAGAGTTTTGATTGGAATACTAAATGTGCTAAAAGTCAAAAGTCAAAAGCCAAAAGTAAAAAATCTTTTTTTACTCCCAGCTTTCTTACTTTTGACTTTTTTCAATTTTAGTGACATATTCATACACCAACTAAGTAAATTATGGCGTAGGCTTCTCAGGGACTCCTCAAAAGCGCATAGGACATTAACTGTTAAATCAATTCTTTCTTGGTAGTTTACTTTGATATAATAATCCTTAAATTCTAAGATCATTGCAGCATATTTGTAGGAACTGGTATAACTCAACAAATACAGCAACAACCGGTTTATCAAAGAAACCGGGTTACTAAACACAGAGCTTGGGTTAAATGTGTTCTTCCCCTTGATTAAAGCGCTGAATTACTTGACTTTCTTCGACCATAACAATAGCATCATTGGGAATATTGAGGATACCTGTAAATTGATCTTGACTTGCTTTCACAGCTTGTTCTTTATTTTTGTATTCGGCGATCTCGTGCTGTAAATTGTCAATAGTCTGTTGAAACCGAGTGGCTTGTCTGAGCATTTCTTGTTCGGAAAAGTCCAGCATTTGCATCAAATTGGCAACTTGATGTTCCAGTAATTGGGTTTCGCCAAAATTGTTATTTGTAACAAAGCTTGTAGGATTTTCTGAATAGTCAAAAACACTTTGTTTGTCGGGCATGGACAATGCAGTTTTGACACTAAGTGCCAAATCTTTAAACATTTCAGCCGTGCTGTGGGGAATTTTAACTTTGAGGAACATCACTACCGCAAACACACTTCCTGACGGCAGAAGTCCCCCAAATCCCAAGACAGACTTGACTTGGTAGGGGATAATTAAGGAATTTTGCTCAGGAATAAAGGGGCTGCCTTTTGCCTCTGATACGTGAAAAATATTTAATACTGCGGGCTCTAATTGCAGGAACCTTTCTCGCTCAATTCCGAGGAATGTAGGAATGTCTAAACCAAACTGCCGGATTATTTCCGAAATCGCCGGCATTTGAGCCACTAATTTGGTGCTAACTAATGGAATAGCTGTATTTTCTGCTGCTGTGTGCCGAGAATTCCACTGCGGTTCTGTGCCTGCGGCTGCTAGCAGAGTCCAACATTTCATGTCGGCGGCGGGGGAATTGCCCTTCATCAAGCGGCGCGCAGATTGTTGCAATGAGTCTTCTAATTCCCCGTAGGGATGAGTTTTGAACAAACGCACTAAGGCACAGGTATTTTCTCCTGTTTGCGAATCGCAAAAATGTCGGTAAATATAGTTAACAATCTTCTGGCTGCTGGCTTCCATACTAGCAGTATTTCTACCTAAATGGCGCAGGACTAAGCTGCATTTCGCCATGTCTTGCGGGGTAAATAAGGTAATATCGTACATTAAAAAATGCTCTCCAAGAGCTCAAACACTGTTTTTCATTTATCGTTAAGGCCGCTAAGCCATCCGGAATCCTAGGGAGAGTTTTCAACAAAGTGTTATATCAAATCCGGTAGCATCGGAATTATTCCTCTCTGTATTCTCTCCCTCTGCGTTCTCTGCGCCCTCTGCGGTTAAATCATTCCGATACAACCGGAAACGATATTAGTTAAAATATGTAGAAAATTTGCCCGCCAAATGCAGCGGTTGTATGCCAGGATACAGAAATTAAGATTAAAAAAAATCTATCCCCTAGGGTAGGCCACAAGGACAGAAAAGCCGATGTATAATTTATGGAATAATTTTTTACGATTACTCGCCCATAGGAATTAAAGAAACAAGGTTTTTCAGCGGATATGCCTCGCGTTGTATTGGGCATTTTCGTAGATAAAAGTCGGTTTCTGGGTCAGCCATCTTCACAGAAATCCTTGAAACTCAAGCGGCAATTTTTGTGGCGGGCGATCGCACGCCGATTCATCAAAAATTGGTACAATTTCCTCAGTCTTGGACGCAGAAACCGGGTTGTGTTACAGAGAAAAAACCCGGTTTCTTTGTTTTGGCTAAGTAGATGCTGTGTTCAAAACTTTTAACTACCCCAAAAAACTCTACTCAGCAGGTGGAGACTTTGCTTCCAGGGCATCTTTAGCAGACAATCCCTGATCTTGAACGCCAAAATACCACAAACTAGCAGCAGCTTCGGCGCGAGTCACTGATTTCTTAGGCTGAAACAGAGTAGTAAAACCAAAAACGCGGCGAATATTCGCCAAATCTCCATTGTTAAAATCAGCTAAAACTGCCCGCGACGCCTGGGAATCAATTTTAGAAGCATCTTGAAAACCCCACTTTTCTTTCACTCCGTCAATGTTAGCTGTCGGTAAAACTTGACGACTATCTAAAGGCACTTTCCAGAGAATCATTGTTTCGCGAGTTAAAGGTGCATCCGGGCGAAATTTCACATCTTTAGTTTCTCCAGAAAGCGAACTCGGAATTACACCTGCTTCTGCTAAACCTTGAATTGCTGAAAAATCCGGGTCTGTTTTGGGTACGTCAGAAAAAGCCGGTTCGCTAGAGTCTACTGCTAATCTAATTTGTTTGGCTTGACGGCTAGCATAAATCTGATTGTTAGCTGCTACTAACCAGCGGGCGTATTCGCGGCGAGTGATAATTTTGTTGGGTTTGGGTAAAGTGCTGCCAGTTTCTAAATTAGCACTTTGTGCCGCTCGCACTTTTAGCACTTCCAACTGACTTAAATCTGCCACATACTGCCGCAACTGTTGAGGAATTTGGCTTTCTTGTTCGCTAACTTTTGCTGATTTTGGCGAGGCCGATGGTGTTGGAGTAGTTCCCTCTGAATTAGATGGAGTTGGTGAAGCGGTTGGAGATGCGCTAGACTCGGAATTATTAGGTTGGGGACTGGCGGCAATTTCGGGGCTTTCTTTGCTGTAGTCGATCGCAAATTCTGTAGAACCCCCTACTTTCTGAGTAGGAGAAAGCGACACTGTTACCCGTAAATTATCTCGCGTTGCTACCAAAGAACCTTGTCCCTCGGCGGTGGGGCGGCTGACTATTTCCCAGTTGCGACGCCCAAACTCTGTGGAGTAAAAGTTTTGAACCGAATTAACCGGATCTGTGCTTTCCCAGCGCAGCCGCACATTTTTTGGCGACGGATCTGTTTGCCCACTAACTTCGATTAACTCAGCATTAGGATAGAGTGGAATCTCTGTTGGGAAATCGGGAGGAAGTTTGGCGGTAGAGTTTGTCTCAATTGCTGTCGCTGGTGGCGGGGAAGAGAAAACCACTGGATTTTGTTTTAATGTCGGATCGGCGGCTAAAGATTCTTCGAGTGCCTTGCTGTTGGGGCTGTTTGCACAAGCTGTGACAGCAGCCAGCAGACACACAGCTAGCCAAGTATTTACAGCAGCGAGTATATTGGTTTTACTGGTTTTACTGGTTTTAGCTGGCGATCGCCCTTGAGAGTTGCGTCGCTGTGGAGTAAATATAATATTCAGCATAAATCCCCCCTTTGCGGATATATTTCTAGGCTAGCGCAGATCGATCGGGCAAATATATTTCTTAACCAAATGAAATTTCTGTATTTACTTCTAGTTACTGCTACATTACTTGTCTCGCCTCTCAAATTGGCCCGTTCCGCTGCATCTCAACCAGCCCCGCTGCGGACAGCCATTCAGACGCCAGAGTGGCAGCCATTTTGCTCAGCGATGGGTCAGTTTGCGATCGATATGCCGGGAAATCCCAAAATTAATTCCGAAATTTTTTCAAATCAAATTATTGCTCATACATACCGATCGAACTTAAAAAATAAAGAAACTTATTTGCTTCAATACTTTGACCTAGATTTTAGGCTGACGAACAATAATATCAATAATATCAGAATAACTTTAAATAATGCCGTTGATTTATTTGTAGTGGGAGCGAATGCTAAATTGTTGCAAGTGCGGGATATTTCCCTCGGAGGCTATCCGGGAAAAGAGTTTGAGTTTCAGCCGCTTTCCCCCACTGAACCGATAGGTGTGGGCCAAGTTTTTTTGGTGGAAACGCGCGTTTACGGGCTGGTAGCCACTACCCCAGAACCAGAAAATGCTCAAAAATTTCTCGACTCTTTTCGTTTGTTTTGAAGCAGGAGGTTCGGCAACGAGCAGTGTATGGGATTTAACGGATTTAATGAATGGATGTTGAGGCAAGAAGTCCCAGGTTCGAGGTTCGAGGGAAAAATTTGTTGGGAGTGGCGATCGCATTTATTAATAAAACTTACGCCTTTAAACTTGGTTCCTAGGAAAATATTGGCTTGAGCAACGAAAAATGGCTTCATCTACCAGGTTTCTGAGGAATAATGCGGTCAAAACTCATTAAGTTAAATGTGACTGAAGACCTTATTTTGTTTTTTGTACTCTATCTAACGGCATAGATAAATTTTACACCCGTGGAGCGATGTAGATACTTCCTCAAGTTTATATATTTGATATAAGGATTTTTAAATCGCAGAAAGCACAAATAAAGATGCTGTCTTGATCCATCTGGCTCCCATCTGGCTCAACGAAGGCAGGGAAGTCAGGCTCATCGAAAGCTTACCCGGAGGGTATTAACATATTATGAACAAACTAACACCCATTCTCCTCAGCGGCATCCTATTATTTGGAGCTGCTGCTTGCAGCGAGGGGGCTAAAACTAGCCCTGATGCTCCTAATACTACCACAGAAAATACCACTACCCCGCCCCCAGCCGAGACGGTTCAAAAAACTCAGGGTGACGCAACTAGCGATATTCGCAGAGCACAAGCAAATTCTGATATCAGGGCCAGAGAACAGCGCAACAATGTGACGGGTGGCGATGCCATAAGAGCCGATGGCGACCTCCAAAGTGAAGTACGATCGAAGTTAGAAGTAAACATCACTAAAGGTCAGCTAACTGTTGATGCAAAAGACGGGGTTGTCACCGTAGGTGGCACAGTTCCCAATCAAACTGATTTAGCTAAAATTGAGCCGCTAGCTAAAGAGATTAAGGGTGTCAAACAGGTGAATGTGACGGCTGTTGTCGCCCCTGCTGCACCCGCATCGCCTAGCAGCAATCAATAAATTAGCAGGAAGAATTGCGAGGGAAAGAAGGGAAAAGGATGTAGTTATCTAGGAGAGAAGTCTGAGGGAAGAGGGTATAGTTGGGCATTGTAAGATTGCTGGCGGAGCGGATTGCAACGCTTAGGTGACTCTCTAGGGAGAGTGGGGTTTTAAGTGAAAGAGTGTAAATTGAATTTAAAATTCACGAACTCAAAACTCGCGCAATACCTGCAACTTCCCCTTCCCAATTTCCGATTTCCCATCCCGGACAATTAGTTGGAAACCAACCTGAAGATAGAGCGGGAAGTTATTCCCAGCGACCGATGAAAATTGTTGGGAAAAAATGACTAAATGTGATTGATGGCAGAGCATAAATTCTGTGGTTGTGTAAAAGTAGTATATTTTTCAGGAGAAAAAAAATGGCTTTAGGTCAACACAAGCGAGCTGTAGGAGCATTTTCTAATTACCGAGATACGGAACTAGCCCTGATGGAACTGCAAAGTACCGGGTTTCCGATGAATAAAGTTTCGGTAGTTGGGGAAAATCTCGATCGCAGCGAAATTGCCGGCGCTAGCACTGGTACTGGTACTGGTACTGGTAAGGGTACCGACGACAAAGTGGGCGGCGGCGCCAAAGCAGGCGCGACAGCGGGAGTCGTGACGGGCGGTTTGATTGGGTTACTCGGAAGCATTGGAGCGCTAGCGATTCCGGGAGTGGGCCCGGTGATGGCGGGGGGTGCGATCGCAACTCTGCTGGCAGATACTGTAATCGGAGGCGCGATTGGGGCAGCAGCAGGCGGTTTGGTAGGCGGTTTGGTCGGTTTGGGAGTTCCCGAAGAAAAAGCTAAAGCTTATAACGATCGCGTCTCGCGTGGAGAATATTTGGTATTCATAGAAGGAACAGATGCCGAACTTGCCACAGCCGAAGGAATTATGAGCGTGCGGGGCATCCAGGATTGGGGCATTTACGATGTGCCTGCAGACACCGGCCGCAGAGCTTCGGGCCGCCAGAAGCGCGCCGTGGGAGTATTTTCAACCCGCCGCGAGACGGAACACGCACTGGGAGAACTTAGAACTGCCGGTTTCGACATGGATCGGGTTTCGGTGATCGCTAAGGATGCTGAGTCTAAAGGGGACATCGCAGGCATTGACGTGCACGGCAGCGCGGACAACAAATCCGATGAAGGGGCCACAAAGGGCGCACTCACAGGTGGTACTTTGGGCGGTTTGACAGGCTTGTTGGTAGGTCTGGGCCTAGTGGCAATTCCGGGAATCGGGCCGATTATGCTGGCAGGAGCCTCAGCTACGGCGATCGCCACTACACTCGCCGGTACGGCTTTGGGTGCGGCAGCAGGCGGCTTGATCGGAGCTTTAGTCGGTATGGGAATTCCCGAAGAGGAAGCTAGAGCATACAACGATCGCGTGGCAAGAGGAGATTACTTGGTACTGGTTGACGGCAGCGAAGCAGAAGTCGCTAAAGCTGAAACCATTCTGAGCCGCGGAGGCATTCAGCATTGGAACACCTACGACTATAATAATCCCAGCGTCGATAGCGCTCGGGCTGATTACGGCGCACCTGGCACTCCAGGGGTTGATACTACCGCTGGTGTTTACGATCCAACTTATGGCACTACCGGCCGGCCTCTGATTTAATACTTCAGAGTTTGTTTGAGTATTGTTTCTACTTCCGGCAGGGTAGTCGCACTCGCGCACTCGGATTGTGGAAAGCGATCCCACCAACACCGGCCACCTAGCGGTTTTACGCTTCGTCGGTAAAATTATCTCAAAAGTCGGCTTTTTCTCTGAAAGCCGGCTTTTGTTTTGTTCTGAAAACTTAAAAAAGCCACCTGTCAAAAGTTTAATTTTGATTAGGGGCCCAGTCCGTGAGCTGGGCTTGGCGCCGGAGGATCGATCGCTTCCCTGAATTTTTTCAGCCGAAATCTGCACCGATTTTTGAGTCTGTAACACTCACTACAGCTCGATTGCAAACCCTGCTGTATTATGAAATTAGATGACATAAATTACAGCAGATATTGCCCAGTTAGTCAAAGAGCGACTATCTTTAATTATGGGGTGTCTAATTTCACCAACTTATACAGGTGAAGTAGCCAGCCCCGCGCGCCCAGAAATGCCTGCCGTGGTCGGTAAATATTAGAAGAATAATATTGTCAGATCCTTCGGGCAAGACTTAGGCTGGTCATTAGTTGGCTGTAGCAGCAGACTTGCCTTTGGCAAAACCTGCTACAGGAATACAGTTTTTCTGGGAATGCCTCAGCGAAACATTTGAGAAGCCCAGGAACAGCTTTTATGTCCGAGCGCGTCTGGTGTAGGGTGGTCTGTTAATTAGAACCGCAAGCGCTCATGGATCGAGTAAAGATTGACAGCAAGCACAGCAGCGCGGGAGCACAATGGCTCGCGGCGTCTTTTTTCGCGAAATCTCAGGCTCAGGGCAGCGTATTGTTTGCTTTGCCTGCGACTCGCTCAGCACTCCGAGGGAAACAGCCTTCCTGTTGGATTTCACTGGCGCGCAGCACAGTGGGGGGAGGTGAAACTAGCTGAGCTGACCGGGCTCTGCTTTCATGGGAGATGGAAGATAGAAGGCACTTATGTAGAAGGCATTTGGGGTTGAAGCTCCGATATCTTGTTTCTTGATTGCACTCATAAATTCGATCGCCTGTACTGGCAAATTATCGGGTCAGAATGCGGCGCGGATGCCGCCAGCAATACCCCAAATATTCGATCGACCTTGACAAGATCGATCGACAACTTCTCGGTATTTTGGTAATTAGTTAGCAGGTAATATTAGTGGTTAGCAGTTAGTATAAATACAACTAACAATTAACAACTAACATCAACGGCTAAATAATTACTAGCCGAATAATACTTACAGGACTTACAGGCGGCGAGAAACGCGATTTTTTCATAACTTCCGCGCTAGCCAACCTCAGATTATACCAGAACCCTGTTTATTTTCGTAAATTATAACTAGGAGAGCAGGGTGATGGTAGGAATCAAGCAGTTTTGACAATTGTTAATGTGGCCGTATTAGTTTAAAAAACTGACTGGCAAACACGATAGTACAAACTTTCACACAACATAGAACATCGAGAAATTAAGGAAACTCACTCAATTTTTTTATGAATTTCACTGAACTTTTAAGTGCCGATGAACTTTTAATTAGACATAGAAACGGGGAACGAGATTTTCGAGGGGCTAACCTCATTGCAGCTCATTTGAGTGAAGCTAATCTCAGTCGAACAAATTTGAGCAACGCTAATTTGAAAGGTGCCAACTTAATTAGAAGCAAACTGATTGGTGCTAATTTAAACGCCGCCGACTTGAGCGGGGCTAATTTGTCTAAGGCGAAATTAATTGAAGCTAACCTGGGGAGTTCTAGTTTCACTGGAACTGTGGCGATCTCCGCAGATTTTAGCGGGGCAAATCTCAGCGGAGCAATATTGTCTCAGGCTGACTTGAGCAAAGCTGTGATGACGGGAGCGAGTTTAGTAGGAGCTTGTTTGCTAAGCGGCTCAAAACTAACTGAGGCTAATTTGAGCGGGGCGACGCTGAGCCGAGCAATTATGAGCGGGGTTGATTTAAGCAGAGCAAATCTGACGAGAGCGATTCTCAGCGAGGTAGATTTGACCGGGGCGAACCTGAGCGGAGCAACTTTAACTCGGGCTTATCTCAATCGCGGAAATCTCAGCGGCGTCAATTTAGTTGGGGCTTGTTTGAGCGAAGCAAGTCTGCGGGAAGCTTCTATTAGCGCTGCTAATTTGAGCGGTGCTGACTTGAGCGGTGCTGACTTGCAATCGGCCAATCTAAATGGCTCTAATTTGAGCGGTGCCGACTTGCAGGGAGCTAATTTGAGTAAAGCTAATTTAAATGGTTTGATTCTGCACAATGCGGATTTGAGGGCTGCGAATTTGAACAAAGCTTCTTTGCGGGGAGCTAACTTGTGCGGTGCAAATTTGGCAGGTGCTAGCTTGCTGGAAGCGGATTTGCGGGGGGCGAATTTGAGTCACGCCAATTTGTCGGGAGCCGGTTTGCTGCTGAGTTCTCTGACAGGGGCGAATTTGACAGGAACTAATTTGTCGGAGGCTAATTTGATTGGGGCCAGCTTGAATGTGGATAATTTGAATGAAGCAGCTTTGGGCGGGGCGATTTTGCCGAATGGAGCTACTCACAGCCGTGATTGATCAGTTGATTAACCATAATTAATTAGGTCAATCTCAACAAAACCGAACACCGAGAAACCCGATTTTTGTATGGGCGGTGCCCAGAGTGCCGGCCCTTCCGGGTTTCTAGCCTCTCCATCGCCCGGAGCTGATTAAGGCGGTTGAGCTTTAACCCAATTCTACGGAAAGCCGATTTTGGCAGGAAATGCAGGAAACATCGATCGCCCCGCTCAAACTCCAATCGAACTCAACCTGCACTCGGTCAGGGCCAAAGCGCCCCAAAAAACCCGGTATCCTCGCGCTCATCGCTATTTGGGAAATATTTTGGGAATTTACTTGAAAATTTATGGACACCGTGCTATGGTTAAAAGGTTTGAGACTTAAAAATCAATAGAGGTAAAACCCCGCAGAATGAAACAATTGGGAACCCATCTGGTCGCTGATGCTTGGCAGTCTCCTGGAGACCTGCTTAACGATCCTGAACGTATCCGCCGCGCTATTCTCGATGCGATCGAAGCCGGAGGAGCTACTCTCATCGATTTGTGCGTACACCAGTTTAGTCCTCACGGAGTGACAGCTACTGCTACTTTGGCAGAGTCTCATATAGCAATCCATACTTGGCCTGAACACGGTTATTTTGCTGCAGACTTATTTTTCTGCGGAGCCGGCGACCCTCACCGAGCCATGAAGGTGCTACAGACAGCTTTGGAAGCTAAACAGGTAAAACTCACTGAGTTCACGCGCGGTTTCGAGCCAGGGGTGGGAATTGTAGGCTCTGCTTGTGAAGAGCAGTATGCCCCTCGTTCAGTAGAAACGAGTGCCGCCAGAGGATGATGGCCTTCTCAGCGTAACTTTGAACAATTTATGCTAGGTTTTGTTTAAAATCCCACGGCTTGAGCCGTGGGATTCTTGTTGGAATTTACTTTTTCATTAATAAAGGGCGGACAACTAAATAACCTGCACCGAAAGCTGCAATCACAATCAGAAAAATCGCGATCGCCAACCACAATCCATTTAAATCTGAGGCTTTTTTGGGTTGAGAGCGCACGCGGTAAGGAGTTTCCGGCACCTCTGTAAATAATTTTTCGGGAAGTGGCTGCGGCATCGAGGGGACTGTTGGCTCCGGTTCCGGTAGGGGGAAGGGGAAAGCCACTGTCTGAGGTGGTTGAGGTATGGCAGAGTTAGTCTGCGAGGTTACAGGTGGTGGGGGCGGAGGTTCAATGCTGAAATTGAATTTGACTGACGGCATTTGAGGCATCCCTGTCTGGGTGACGCTCTGAGCCGAGTTGACTACTTGCTGTAACTGTTGGGATACTTGAACTACTGTTTCTACTTCTCGCCGCAGTTGTTGATTTTGTTGGACTAATTGCTGATTGTGGGTTTTGAGGGAGTCCACCATCGCTTGGGCTGCTTGCAGCTCTGCCGTGACTTCTCGATAGAGGGAAATCGGTACCGATGGAGAGTAACTATTTGAGTTTTCGGGGGAAGTATTGTCAGATAAGGTAGTATTTTGCATAATTGTAGATGGCGAGGGTGAACTTGTTTTAGTGTAGCCTGAGACTATTTGCAATTAGATCGATCGCAACACAATTCGTCAAGATATTTGTTACAGATATTGAAGGTAAATTTAATTTAATGTTACAAGTTTTTAGTCGATCGCTATGAACAACTACGCACCGGAACAAACTATGTCGCAAAAGTCAAGCACCGAGGAAATGAAATACGGCGAGCGCCAGATTTTGGAAGGGGAGTTAATTACTTTCCCTAATCCGCGAGTCGGGCGGCGCTACTCGATTAACATCACTTTGCCGGAGTTTACTTGCAAGTGTCCGTTTTCTGGCTATCCCGATTTTGCGACTATTCACGTTACTTACGTGCCAGACGAGCGGGTGGTAGAGTTAAAGGCGCTGAAACTGTACGTCAACAGTTATCGCGATCGCTACATTTCTCACGAAGAATCGATCAATCAAATTTTAGACGATTTTGTGGCCGCTTGCGCGCCGCTGGAAGCGACAATTAAAGGCGATTTTTCGCCGCGCGGGAACGTGCACACTGTGATTGAGGTGTCGCATCAGAAGTAGGTGCAGTCCCTGTGAGTGTCCGCCCGCTTGAACTGCTTTAGCGGGTAGGTATCTCATCGGAGAGAGATTCTAATGACATAAATTGTTTGACATTTAATATTTCAATCAACACCAGTTCTCCGCTGCTAGAATAGTGCAGAATCATGTTTCCTTCATCTTCGGCATAGGCGATCGGGGCATCGGAAATTTCGATCAGCATCGCATCTACATGGGGGCTGTATCTAATCTTTTTCATATCTTGACTTTCTAGAATCTCTTTAGTAATGCGTGTTAACTGAACTCAATCCTTTTTAGGATCGCGAATTAAATAATTTACACTCTTGAAAGTGGGGAGTAGGGGTTGGGCGTCCCGCCCGCCCTTTCTGGACGGGCGGGACGCCCATCCCACAAGAACCATCAAAATTGTAAGTTATTTAATTCTCATTCCTTATCACATTTATTTCCTGTTTAATTATCCGTTTTTCACCTGGTGTAAGGTGCAGCGCACCCTACGGTTAGTTTTGATTCGCTAGAGAAGTCGGCGCTATTTCGCTCTTTTCTTCCTCTTGTTTCGATTCTGCCAACTTGTCCAAAATCTCCACAACTTCTCTTTCAAAACTCACCTGAGCGCGATTAGTGCGCCCGCCGACGTATAGTTTGCCGTTGGTTTCCAAAGCCCAAATCTGCGAGTGAGACAGATAGCTCATCAGCACACTGAGCATCAGCAACCCGAAGCCAGTATAAACGATCGGAATACCCGGATCGGCTTTAATTTGCAATCCCGTACTGCCTACAACTTCGTCAATAGTCAGCATGACTCCGTTAACTTCTACCGCCGTTCCTGCGCGAACTGTAGTTAACAATTTGCCATCCGTACCGTACACTAACATTGTGCCTTGCAAGTCTTTTGCTAGCAGAGAAACTCCCGCACTCAAATCTGGTTTTGTCGGAATCCAAGCTCCCCAAATTCTGCCTTTACCTTGAGTGTCTAGCTGAGCCATTGGCAATTGTAAAACCGGGCTTTTGTTGAGGCGAACTCGCACGGCGGCTATTGCCCAATCTGCTTGATAAAAAGTGACTCCCCGATATCTGAGGGGCTCGTTAACGTGAATGGTTTTGCGATCGACCTCTTGGCCTGTTTTGTCCAAAACTGACAGGTCAGAGTAAAATTGGTCGATGCCGCCTTCGGGAGTATAATCAATCCAGAACCGATTAACTCGCATCGACCAATCCTTCGGTATTTGCGGCCCGGCCCAAGGCCCCGCATCTAAGATATTCTGCACCTGAAATGTTTCGCCGCTGGGAACAATTTCTTGACCGAGAAATCCCGTCATTGCGCCCCATATCGACCCAGTTAAAATAATTAGCATACTGGCGTGAACAATAATCGGGCCGATTTTGCCAATTATTCCCTTGCGGGCATAAACTTTTTCGCCTTCTCGAAATATGCGGTAGTTTTTTTGCTGCAAAAGTGGTTCTAACGAACTTAAAGCAACTGTTTCTAATTCCGCACTGAGAGCTAATTTTTCAAACTGCTTTGGTTCTTCATAAAATTTCCAGCGGCGGGCGGCTTTTAATGCGGGAAATTGTCGGGTAAATGTACAAGCTGTTAAGCTGCTGCCGAACAAAATTAAGATTGACAAAAACCACCAAGTGCGGTATACGTGGTCAAGTCCTGCAATTAGCACAACTTTCCAAGTTAGGAAGCCGAACAAAGCAGGGTGTTCTGGATAGTTAGATTGGTAAAAGGGTACTGATTGGCCTTGTTCGATGACGGTGCCGGAAATGCTGAAAAATGCGATCGTCAGCAGCAAGATAATTGCCAGCCGCAAATCTGCTAGCACCGGCAAGATTTCTCGCTTGAAAAACTTTTGAGGGGCAGTCGCCCAGTTTGAGAGTTTTGATAGAAATACTTCTTTTGATGTCATTGGTAATTATGGAGGAAGTTCGGCAACGGATTTTGTAACGGATGTAACGGATGTCAGCAAGTTCGGCAACGAAGCAGTGTACAAGATGTAACGGATGGCACAAGGGAGAAGGAAGAAAAAAGAGGGAAAAACAAAAGATGAACAAAATATTATTATGTTTATTGAAAAAGTCTCAATCAATTTTGAATTCTTTCTCTTTTCTTTCTTTCTTCCTTCGTGTTCTTCGCGTCTTCGCGGTTCGTTAAAAAAAACTTAATTCACGCATTCCGTAGTGATTGCTATCTCTCTAAATAAGGGCTGAAGTCCTTACAACGAAACTTACGCGGGCAGTATCCGGGAAAGCAGGGAGAAAACGCCAAATCCTACTAGCAAAACGCCGCTAACAGGCGTAATCCAACTCGACCACCGACGCAATTCTAACAACTTTTTAATGCTAGCAGTGAAAGTACCTGCTATAATCAGCGGAGCGACGTAGCCCGCCGCGTAAAACAGCAGCAACACACCACCTAAAACTGTATCTCCCGTTTTGGAAACCCAAGCTAAGAGGGTAGCTAAAACCGGCGTGCTGCAGGGAGACGCTACTAAACCAAAAGTTAAGCCCAATAAGTACGATCGCACGCCCGCCGGCAAATCTTTCGGCACCCACCCCACAGCGTCGAAAGACGGCAGTTGCAAGGGTAAAGCTTCGAGTAAATTCAGCCCCATTAGAATAGCAATAATGCTGACAAGAATCGGCAAACCCACGCCAATTTTCCCGTAAACTTGTCCGGCAAATGATGCTACAATACCTAAACCCGCAAGGGTGGTGGCTAATCCCAGGGAAAACCACGCAGACTGGGCGGCAGCTTGCAGGCGGCTTTTTGCTTCGTATCCGCCGATGTAGCCGATCGTGATCGGCAACATTGAAAGCATACAGGGCGTTAAGCTCGTTAGCAACCCTGCCAGAAAGATGACTCCGACGCTGACTAAACTGAGGTTTGTCAGTTGAGTATTTACTAAATTATTAGCAAATTGTGCGAGTTCGTAAAGTTGAGTTTGCAGGGTTTCCATCAGTCGATTTTAGATTTTAGATTTTAGATTTTAGATTGACTTCACAGCCCATCGATTTTAGATTTTAGATTTTAGATTATTAGATTTTAGATTGACTCCACAGCCCATCGATTTTAGATTTTAGATTGACTCTACAGATGAATCTGGGAGTTTAAACTAAATATCTAATTTTTTTGCTCTTCAGGACTCCTGTCGGGGGCTTGTAGCCCTAGGCAGGTGACTTCAGGTTCGGGGGTGTTCTGGCTTTGTTGAAAATTGTAACAGATGCGTGCAGGTTCGGTTTGAGATTTAAGATTTTAGCGATATTTACTGGTTGGGAGTTGAAAGGTCGATCGCACCCTGGTTTAAATTGATATCTTGACAGCATCCTCAACAAGCTGTTGGCAATGGGCGCAGCTTGGGAGTTAAAAGGTCGATCGCACCCTGGTTTAAATTGATATCTTGACAGCATCCTCAACAAGCTGTTGGCAACGGGCGCAGCTACACCCGATAATTCATGCACTGCGAAATCAGCCCGAAAGCCTGTTGTTGAAATTATTCAAGCAGACTTTAATTTTACTCTACTGTAAATTCAAGCTACTTTCTTCATTAATAGACCCGTCCGGCATTATTGCCCCTGCCAGCACCGCACCTCTGAGATTTGCTCCCGTTAAGGTAGCGCCTTCTAAATTAGCATTGCTCAAATTTGTGACTTGTTTGGAACCTCGGAAAAAGAAGCTGTGCAAGTCAGCACCTCTCAAGTTACTGTCGGCTAAATTAGCATATTGCAAGTCAGCACCGTGCAGCGTCGCATCCGTTAAATTAGCTTGGGTAAGATTGCTTCCCCAAAGTCGAGAATCTAAGACATTAGCATCTTGTAAATTGGCGCGGCTCAGATTTGCTAAAGTCAGATTAGCATCCCACAACTTCGTGCCGTTGAAATTAGCTTCCGTCAAATTGGCTCGACTGAGATCCGTGCCTAAAATATCAGCATTTGCTAAATTAGCGCTACTGAGGTCTGCACCAGAAAGGTCAGCATTTTTTAAGTTAGCACCGGACAAATTAGCACCGGACAAATTAGCGCCGGACAAATTGGCTTCTTGGAGATTAGCTGCCCGCAAATCGACAGCGCTCAAATCGCATTGCTTCCAGAGAAAGCTGACGCACCAATTATCTTTTAATAGGTGACTCAAATCCTCCGCATTCGCGGCCATCACAGGAGGAGTTAAGTAGAGAGTGAACAGGACGATCGCCAATACGGCCGCGAAGAAAATTTTCAACCTCATAACTCTTTTCATTGACACTAATTTGCGCCATTAATTATTGATGTCTAATCAAAGCATAGCAAATAATCTGCAACTTTCCTCCGCAAGATTACTCAAAAATATTAGTAATTTGTGGAACAGGCCGGAAAGCCTGTTCTTGAGAATGGTGCTCTGGGCGTGAGTAAAAACCGGGTTTAAGATGGCCGTGTTCGATGGACAAATCCCGATCGAATATCGCTACAAAGTAATACTTGCTGCGGGCAGTTGCGATCGCTCCCCCAGGGGCCTACCTGCAAACAATCCCCGTAGGAACTGCTCAATATGGGAAGAAAGAAACCGCCAAGCTAGCCTAAAAACCTTATATTTAAAGGGTTGTAGACGCATTTGTTCTGAATTGCGATCGTCATCACTAACTAAGCCCAACTTTCATCACACAATTCAAGCCCCAGCATCACAAAATCTCATCAAACTTATCACGTTCCTGAGACTACGGATATCACTGTCAGTAGCTGAAGTATGGAGGAAAATAAGAGCATACAGTTGAACACCACTCCTCCCATGCCTACTATCCCCCTTCTCCCAAGCCAATTAGTTGTCACAACTATTTTCAATTCGATCGAATCTTTGGGATTCACTAATATTGCAGGCAAAGTATTTCCGGGGGAGCAAGCTGAATCCCGACAAGAGGCAAATTTAAAAGTTAGTACCCAAAAGTTTTACACTAAGGGTTTAAAAAATCTCGAACAACAAGACTTGCACGGCGCTATTAAAAATTTTACTGCCACAATTAACATTAATCCGCAATTCGCGTCCGCTTACAACGATCGCGGTGTGGCCCGCTACAAATTAGGCTACAAGCAATCGGCGATCGAAGATTTAACTACCGCCATCGAACTCAATCCTTACCGAGCCAAGTATTACAGCAATCGGGGGTTTATGCTGACTGGTTTAAAAGATTATACTGCGGCGATCGCCGATTACAACTCAGCACTCCTGCTCAACCCTAATGTAGCTCAATCTTACTTTAACCGAGGTGCTATCCGCCTGCAAATGGAGAATTCCCTGGCAGCACTAGCTGATTTTGAGTCAGCAATTCGCCTCGATAGCGATTTTGCTAAAGCTTACTTTAACCGAGGAGTGATTAGATATAAATTGAGAGAGGTTCAGGGAGCATTTGAGGATTTTCAGAAGGCGGCCGAGCTTTTTAAGCTGCAGGGAAGAATGGATTCTTATCAAGATGCAGTTTCTAAAATTAGCCAGCTAAGGTATTAGTTGAATTGGGGAATTGAGAATTGGGAATTGGGAATTAGGAATTGGGAATTGATAATCAGGTAAGGTGCACCGAAGAGCACCCTACACCTATAATTATGGCGTCAGTCTGGTTAAAGTTAGCCAACTCTCAAGGCGGCGTCTCCGGGGGGCAAGTTATCGACAAGGAAAGCAGTAGAAAAGTTAATTGCAAAGGCGGCGTTTTGAACTGCTGCAGGGGCGGCATTTTGAACCACAGCCAAAGTCACTCCTCCAAATTGAATGAGTGTGTTGCTGCCAGATTGGGTGAATGAGGTGTTGGATAAAGGGCTGGTTAAGCCAATACGATCGCCATCTCCCGGCCTAAAATCAAGAATTATATCGCTCGTCCCATCCAACTCCAGATTTTCACCCGTAACCAGAACAAAAGTATCTGCCCCCGCGCCACCAGTAAGAGTATCGCTACCAATATCGCCAATCAAAAAATCGTTACCATCGCCGCCGATTAAAATATCGTTTCCTCTGCCGCCTCGCAAAAAGTCGTTACCAGCATCACCATTGACATTATCGTCGCCGAGATTTCCGTTGATAATATCGTCGCCCACACCTCCGCTAATGGAGTCGTTACCTTTGCCGCCTCTGAGAAAGTCGTCACCCGCTTCCCCCGTGAGGGTATCGTTGCCTTGGCTGCCATTAATTGCATCATCCGTCGGCGAACCGAGGATGGCATTGTTGCCGCTACCTCCCACTACACCGCTGGGATTTTGCTGAGAGTCTTGGGAAGTAACTTGATAGTTATTGGTGGTGTTTGGCAGTCTGAGCGCTCCCAAAGATAGATTTACGAAATTGGTACTATTGATTAAAGCGTTGAGCGCATTAACATCGCTAACTATGCTAGAAACCCGGCTGGGAACGATTCCTTGAACGACTTTTGCCGTCGAAATGCGATCGCCCTGCTGCACCGCATTCACCGTTTCAAAACCTTGAATAACGTTGCCAAAAACAGCATAATTACCATCCAAAAATGGCAACTCATCCAAAGCAAAATAAAACTGCGAAGAAGCCGAATTCAAAGCATTAGAACGAGCCATTGCCACAGCCCCGCGAGTGTGCGGCAACTGCGGCGTCTGGGTTACAACTTGGTTGTAAACAGGTTGCGCGGCCCCTTGCGGCTTGATTTCCAAAGGAATAAAACGCGGCTGATTGGTATCCGGGTCAATAAAATTACCCGTTCCCAATTGACTTGCTGGAATTCTCGTATCTCTGCTGCGCGGATCGCCTCCTTGCACCACAAAAGGCTCTGGCTGGCGCACAACTCGGTGAAACATCACCCCGTCGTAAATGCCTCGTTCAACTAAGTCAACAAAATTTCCCCCTGTAATCGGGGCATTAGTGCCGTCTACTTCGATCGTAACGGGTTGACCGTTAATTACCTGGACTACTATAGCTTTGCCTGTTAACGGGAGTGCAGCGCTCATGGGTAAATTGCTATTTGAGTGAGTGATATTTGGGTTTTAGAAGCAATCCGCGAATTGCCCTTACCCATTTAATCAGAAAACTGTAAACTTGTCTTAAGTACAGTTCTACTTCTAAAATTTATGATGTCCCGTCGCAAGTTTTTTAGCACTTTATTGGCAATTTGTCTAGTTGTTCTAAGTTTCAATTTTGCCACACCTGCATTGGCCCTCGGTGGCAAGCTTCCGACGCTGAATGAAGCCGCACCGGATTTTAGTTTGCCGACAAACAGCGGCGACGGACAAGTGTCCCTGTCCGATTATCGCGGTAAGTGGCTGGTAGTCTATTTTTATCCGAAAGACTTTACATCGGGATGTACGATCGAAGCGCGGAGATTTCAGGAAGACTTGCCGAAATACTTGGCAAAGAATACTCAAATTATCGGTATTAGCGCTGATGATGTCAACTCCCACGCGGAATTTTGCGATTCGGAAGGTTTAAAGTTTCCGCTGTTAGCTGATACGGATGGTAAAGTGAGTAAAGCTTACGGTTCTTGGATGAGTTTTATCTCGGCGCGGCACAGTTTTATTATTGACCCTGAAGGAATTTTGCGCGAAACTTTTGTGAAGATTAATCCGGCGATTCACTCCAAAGAAGTGTTGGCTCGTTTGGGGGAATTGCAGGCTAACGGGTAATACCATTTGAGATTTGAGATTTGAGATTTGAATAATTGGGAAGGACTGATGAAGCTTGTATTTGTAGTGAGGACTAAAGTCCTCTGTATTTTCAGAGGATTTTAGTCTTCAGTACACACGTTATCAGGTTGATTTTACTGGAAATGATGGCGGGTAACGTGACAAGCAATATCAGAATAAATCTAAAATCTAAAATCGCCTGTGCTGCCATACTCAGTGAGAATTAAACTTGCTATTGACTGCAAGAGGATCGACAGAAGATTCAGGCTCTGAAAATTTTCTATTTCTGCTAGCCATGCGGCGTTCCGGGTCAATTCCCTCGAAAGTCGGTGGCAACCAAACTCGGACTACCAACAACACTCCCAAAACTAGCAGAAATGCGCCTGTTGATAATATTTGAACCCAGGGAGTTTCCAGCACACCCCGCACGATGACTTCTCGCAAAACTGATACAATACAAACTTCCACAGCCACCCCTATCGAAACGCGCTGCTCTTGCAAGTAAATAATTAGCAGCCGAAATAATTCCACCAAAACCAATAAAAATAGAATGTCGGCCGTCACTTCCTGAAAATTCAAAGGAGGCAGCAGCGAGAAAAACATTTCTCGCAGTTCGAGTACCATGAAACAGAACAAACCAATACACAAAGAAATTACAATTAAATCTTGGACTGTTTCCAGAGCGGTGACTATTAGTTTTAGATTCAACCATTGGGGGGGGTGATTGATCTGGTTATTTGAACGGTTTTGCATAGACGGCTCCTCCAATCTGTTTGACTTGTTTACAGCTTAAGTTAAACTTAGCTTATATTTGACCAAAAATCCGTTTAATTTATTTATAACCCTTATAAAAATTCCCTCTGTTGACAATTTCCCACAAACTTTTATTTACCGCGCTGGCGGGTTGACAGTTCGCCAAAGTTTGTGGTAAATACGACCTCCGATTAGTAGATTTGACTGGTGAAAAGCACAAGTCAAAATCCTAAAATGCTGCAACTGCTATAAAATAGGAAAATTGTAAAGAATTATTTACCACAGCTTGATAAACTCAAGCTAGGGACTCTCGGCTTTAATCATACAAAAGCCGCCAAGTCAACCGAAAAACCAAAAGTAATCCAGAGAGGATTGAACACAATGGCATTTGAACTCGCACCATTACCCTTCGCCCCTGACGCCCTAGAACCAGCTCATATGTCGGCTGAGACGTTTTCCTTCCACCACGACAAGCACCACGCTGCTTACGTCACCAATCTGAATAAACTGATTGAAGGGACTGAAATGGCGAGCAAATCCCTTGAAGAAATTGTCAAGGAATCTGCTAAAGACCCCTCCAAAGCAGGCATTTTTAACAATGCAGGTCAAGTTTGGAACCACAATTTCTTTTGGAATTCCCTCAAACCGGGCGGCGGCGGCACTCCGACAGGACCTTTAGCTGAAAAAATCAACGCTGACTTTGGCAGCTTTGACAAATTCAAAGAAGAATTCAAGACTGCTGCGACAACTCAGTTCGGTAGCGGCTGGGCTTGGCTAGTTTTAGACAACGGCACTTTGAAAGTTACCAAAACTGCTAACGCCGACACCCCGGTTGCACACGGCCAAACTCCGTTGCTGACTTTGGATGTGTGGGAACACGCTTATTATTTGGATTTCCAAAACCGCCGTCCCGACTACATTACTAATTTCTTGGATAATTTGGCTAACTGGGATTTCGCAGCCGCAAATTTGGCTGCGGCTTAGTAGCATCTGAGTTTGAGGACTAAAGTGCTCACTACCAACCTATAAAGTTTCTAGTGAGCACTTTTAAATGAGAATTATTTAACAAAACTTGCTATTAGCACACAAAAACAGCTTTCAACATTCCTTCGCTTCGGTCTGGTTGGAGTTCAAATCCTAGTTTTTTACAGAGGCTCTGCATCTTGTAGTTGCTATTGAGAATGTAGCCGACGATCGCCTCTAATTTCTCTTCCTGACCAATTTGCAGCATCCGCCTCAATAATTCTGTTCCCAAACCGCGCTTCTGATAGCTATCGCTAACGATCAGCGCAAATTCGGCTTGGTTTGTGCCGTGGAGTTTGCTCAGACGCGCTACTCCCAAAACCCGGTGTTCTGAGGTTTCCGGGTCTTGACGATCGGCTACTAATACCATTTCGCTATCGTAGTCAATAAAACAAATCCGGGTCAAACGTTCGTGAGCGATGCGGTGCTTTAACTTTACCATGTGAGCGTAGCGCAAATACACGCTCTCTTCGGAAAGTTCTTGGTGGAAGATCACCATCAGCGGCTCATCTTCTGGGCGAATGGGACGGATGGTGAGGGGACGATCGCCCTCCGTTGACCATGTTTGAACGTATTGCGTAGGATAGGGGCGAATCGCGGGTGAAATGCGGTTTTCTGTTGTCTGGAGAACAACGCGGGCATCAAGAGCGATCGCCCCTTCAGGAGAAACCAACAGCGGATTAATATCAATCTCGGCAATTTGAGGTTGCTCTACAATCAGTTGACTGAAACGAACTAATAACTGTTCGAGTTTTACCAGGTCAATTGCCGATCGACCGCGCACTCCTTGCAAAGCTTTATAGATGCGCGTTTGCTCCATCATCCGCCGCGCTAGGGTGGTATTTAAAGGCGGAAGTGCCAGCGATCGATCTTGAAAGACTTCCACTAATTGTCCGCCGGAACCAAACAGCATCACCGGCCCAAATTGTGGGTCAATACTGCTACCCAAAATTAGTTCATAGCCTTCCAAATGCACCATCGGCTGCACGGTTACGCCAAGAAACGCTGCAGGATCGATCGCCCGTACCCGCTGGGATATCGCCTCAAAGGCACTAATTACAGCGTTAGCATCGCCTAAATTTAGTTGGACGCCCCCCACATCGGTTTTGTGAGTAATCGTCTCAGAATGGAGTTTTAGCACCACTGGATAACCGAGGCGATCGGCAATTTCCACAGCTTCGCGATCGCTGGTGGCTATGGATGTGGCGATGGTGGGAATCCCATAAGCGGAGAGCAACTGCTTTGATTCGTATTCTGTTAACAGAGTGCGATCGCTTTTGCGTGCAGAAGTCACAATATTTGCGACCGCCGAGCGATCGGGACTCCAGACATCGGAATCAGCCGAGAGAGAAGGCGTTTCGTAGATAGCGCGCAGGTTGTATGTGTACCGCCACATATAGTTGAATAACCTGACGGCGGTATCGGGATAGGGGAAAGTCGGAATATTTGCCTGATTGAGAATTTGCGTTCCCGCTGACACTTCCACACCGCCCATCCAGCTTGCTAATAAGGGCTTTCCGAGTTGGCTGTAAGACTTGAGTTTTTCTGCCGTTTGGGTGGGATTTGTCATCGCTTGTGGCGTCAGGATGACCAGCAATCCGTCACTATTGGGATCGGGAGCGACAACTTCTAGAGTTTTGGCGTAAAGATCGCTACTAGCATCGCCCAAAATATCGATCGGGTTGTGATGACTCCACTGAGGCGGCAAAAACTCATCAAGCTTCTGCACCGTCTCCGGTGACAGATTTGCCAGCGCACCGCCGTCGCTAATTAAGGCATCAGTGGCGATCGCCCCTGGGCCTCCTGCATTGGTGACGATCGATAGGCGGTTGCCCTGCGGTCGCGGTTGCTTGGCGAGAATTTCTGCCATGTCGAACAAATCGGAAATCGTATGTACGCGCAACGCGCCACAGCGGCGGAAAGCAGCGTTAAGCACGTCATCGCTGCCGGTCAAAGCTCCCGTATGGGAAGCGGCGGCTTGGGCGGCGGCGGCGGTACGTCCTACCTTGAGAATGATGATCGGTTTGTCGATCGCCACTGGGCGGGCGGCGGACAGGAACGAACGAGCATCACCCATAGATTCCATGTACAAAACGATACTGTGAGTATGTGGATCGTCCCCGAAATACTCGATCAGATCGCCCCAACCGACATCGAGCATAGAGCCGATCGACACAAAGGCGCTAAAACCGACATTTTCCCCCAAACTCCAGTCGAGAATCGAAGTACAGAGGGCGCCGCTTTGACTGATGAAAGCGACATTACCCGGACGGGCGATCGTACCTGCAAAAGTAGCATTGAGTCCAAGCACAGGATTCATCACCCCGAGGCAATTTGGGCCGATAATCCGCATTCCGCCCCGACGCGCCTCGGCCATAACTTGCTGTTCTAAAGCCTCCCCAGCCGCACCAATCTCTTTAAACCCAGCAGAAACAATAATTGCCCCTTTCACCCCAGCAGCGATACATTCGCGGATCACTTGCGGCACCCCAGCAGCAGGCGTAGCAATCACCGCCAGATCCACTCTTTCCGGGACGCTAGCAATGTCAGGATAAGACTTGAGCCCCAAGACGCTGTGGCGCTGCGGATTCACCGGAAAAACTGTTCCGCCAAAGGGATTCCGAATCAAGTTCCACAGGAGAGTTCGTCCGACGCTTCCTTCTCTCTCTGTGGCGCCGATTACAGCCACGGAGCGAGGCCGAAAAATCCGATCGAGCGGATGACGCTGTTCTTTCCAAATATCGTGAGCCCGATCGCTCGCAGTGCTTTGATTCATTGAATTTATCTGCATAGTAACCTACTTCAATTAATCAGCAATTAATATTGCTCTGCTTTCGATAACAATCACCGAATCAAATCCGAACTCTTTTTCGGCTTTTTCTTCATCTTTCTCTCGTGTTCGCGGTTCGTGACCCAAAAATCTCATTTCCCGTTTCCGACCGACCCGCCCTTAAACAACCTTTCCGTTGTCCAAGTGTTAGTTGGGGAGCCAAGTTTGTCAGAGCTTCCTCAACAATAATTCAAGAGGATGCTCTGCCTACTATCTATCGTGAACAAACCTGACGGTCAACTGAGTACAGTTAGACCGCAGGCTTCTTTTTCCTTTTTTTTCTCATGCTTTTTATAGTGAGGTAGTTCCACCCCCACTTGCTAATATAGTATCAGAGTATTTTCAGAGCATCAAGGGGTATAAAAGAATAATTGTCGCTTTGGGTACCTACACCCGACGAGCCTTTCATCACGCGGGCGTAATTCCCAACGGGGTACGGGGCGCAGCGCTGTGATTAATCCCCTCTAAATATACGCCCGGGACTTCCCGGCTGGTAGTTAATTCTTCCCACGGAATTAGCAAGTCAATTTTTGTAACAAATAGCGAACTGAGGATTTAAAATAGTGAAATTAAATATATACTGGATGTAGTGGTCGAAGAAGAAAAGATCGATCGCTAACAAAAAATTGAGGGGAAAGCAAGCTATGTTTGCAGAATGGCACGGCTTTACTGAAGGCAACTGGACAAACGAAGTCAACGTCAGAGACTTCATCCAAAAGAATTACACCCCCTACGAAGGGAATGCAGAATTTCTCGCAGCACCAACCGAAAAAACCCAGCAGCTTTGGCAAAAAGTTCTGGAATTAATGAAGCAAGAGCGCGAAAAAAGTGTATTGGATGTTGATACAAAAGTTCCCACATCTATCACGGCTCATGCAGCAGGATACATCGATCGCGACTTAGAACAAATAGTAGGTTTGCAAACAGATAAACCTTTGAAACGCGCGATTATGCCCTTTGGCGGAATTCGGGTGGTCAAGGCCGGTTTAGAAGCTTACGGCTATCAGCTAGATGAGCAAACAGAAGAAATATTTACGAAATATCGCAAAACTCATAACGATGGTGTATTCGATGTTTACACGCGCTCGATGCGTCTGGCGAGACGTTCTGGTATCATCACAGGTTTGCCAGATGCCTACGGACGCGGGCGGATCATCGGTGACTATCGGCGCGTTGCTCTGTACGGTGTCGATCGCCTAATTGATGATAAAAAAACCCAGCAAGAATCACTCGAACTAGAGGCGATGGACGAGGCAACAATTCGTTTGCGCGAAGAGTTATCCGAGCAAATCCGGGCCTTGTTTGAGTTAAAAGAAATGGCTGCTAGCTACGGCTTTGATATTAGCCGTCCGGCAGCAAACGCACGAGAAGCTGTCCAGTGGGTGTATTTTGGCTACTTGGGAGCAGTGAAAGAACAAAACGGGGCAGCGATGTCTCTGGGGCGCGTATCGACGTTTTTAGACATTTATTTCGAGCGCGATTTGCAAAGTGGCGCGAGTTCCGAAGTGGAATTGCAAGAACTGATCGACCATTTTGTAATGAAACTCCGCATGGTGCGGTTTTTGCGAACTCCCGACTATAACGCTCTGTTTTCTGGCGATCCAACTTGGGTAACAGAGGCGATCGGCGGTATAAGCACTGACGGTAGAACATTGGTAACTCGTAACAGTTTCCGATTCTTGCACACCCTGTCAAACCTCGGTACTGCACCAGAACCAAATCTTACCGTTTTGTGGTCGGAAAACTTGCCGGAAAATTTCAAAGAATTCTGTGCCAAGGTATCCAGCGATACGAGTTCGATTCAATACGAAAACGACGACTTGATGCGTCCTCAATACGGCGATGATTACGCGATCGCCTGTTGTGTTTCCGCCATGCGAATTGGCAAGCAAATGCAGTTTTTCGGCGCGCGAGTTAACTTGGCTAAGACTCTGCTCTATGCGATTAACGGCGGTAAAGATGAGAAGTCCGGCGAGCAAATCGCGCCGCAGTTCCCACCGATTACTACCGAATATCTCGATTATGACGAGGTAAGAGCCAGGTTCCAAGAAATGATGGCGTGGTTGGCAAAAACGTATATCAATACGCTGAATGTCATTCACTATATGCACGACAAATACTGCTACGAACGCCTGGAAATGGCATTGCACGATCGCGATGTTTACCGGACAATGGCCTGCGGAATTGCCGGATTGTCGGTGGTGGCGGACTCCCTATCGGCGATTAAACACGCTAAAGTTAAGGTGAGTCGCAACGAGCAAGGTTTGGCAGTGGATTACTCGATCGAAGGAGAATATCCCAAATACGGCAATAATGACGATCGCGTAGACAGTGTGGCGATCGAACTCGTGCAAAGCTTCATGAACGAAATTCGCCAGCACAAAACCTACCGTGGGGCTGTAGCGACTCAATCGGTACTCACGATTACCTCTAACGTAGTGTACGGCAAAAAAACTGGTAGCACTCCCGACGGACGTAAAGCAGGCGAACCCTTTGCTCCCGGTGCTAACCCGATGCACGGCCGAGATTCCTGTGGGGCGATCGCATCCTTATCTTCTGTAGCAAAACTGCCTTACAGTGATTGTCAAGATGGCATATCGAATACTTTTTCGATTGTACCGCAGGCCTTGGGCAGAATGGAGAGCGATCGGACTAATAACCTAGTTAGTCTTATAGACGGTTACTTCCACGATGGCGGCCATCACATCAATGTTAACGCCCTCGATCGGCAAACATTACTAGATGCGATGGAACATCCAGAAAACTATCCCCAGCTAACAATTCGCGTCTCCGGTTATGCGGTTAATTTCATCAAACTTACCCGCGAACAGCAATTAGATGTGATTAAACGGACTTTCCACGAACGCGTCTAAATCCCAGCCGAAAAAACTCGGCGGTTGAAACCGCTCAATAGTCAAACTTTCATCCGAACAGAGGGGGACTGAAGAAGCTGTTAAACAATTAAGCTCAATCCCCCCCTAGCCTTAAGAAAGAAAGGGAGAACCGGAAACTCGGAAAATCCCCCTTCGTAGGGGCGGTGCGACCCCTACTCCCCGTGCCCGCCCTAGGCGCCGGGGGAGCGAGTCTCGGCTATAAACAAGAGATCCGAAAAGTTTTCCGGCTATTGTTAATCCCGACCTCCCGCTCCTCCGTCCTCTCAAAATCCTTACCAACAAACAGCAAATTAAATGTCTGGAATTGGTCGCATTCATTCAATCGAAACATTTGGTACCGTAGACGGCCCCGGAATCCGGTTTATCGTCTTCACCCAAGGCTGTCCCTTACGCTGTCTTTACTGTCACAATCCCGACTGTCGCAATTCCCACGACGGTAAAGAAGTAACCGTCGATTATTTAATCGATCAAATTACAAAATGTAAATCCTACCTGCGGAAAGGAGGCGTTACAGTCAGCGGCGGCGAACCGTTGATGCAGCCGGATTTTGTCAAAGAAATCTTTACCCGCTGTCATCAAATGGGTTTGCATACAGCGCTGGACACATCAGGATTCTGTGTTTTAGAAGTTGCTAAACCGGTTCTAGAAAAGACCGATCTGGTTTTATTGGACATTAAATCCTACATTCCCGAACTGTATTACAAAGTCACCAACGTTTCCATCGAGCCTACTTTAGCAATGGCCAAATATCTCAGCGAAATTGGCAAACCGACGTGGATTCGATTTGTTCTCGTTCCTCACCTCACAGATCACATCGAAAACGTAGAAAAATTAGCGGAGTTTATTGCCAATCTGAACAATGTGGAAAAAGTAGAAGTATTACCATTTCATAAAATGGGAGAATACAAATGGGAACAATTAAAATTTGATTACGAGCTCAAGGATACACCTCCAGCTTCACCGGAGCTCGTGCAACAAACAGTTGATATTTTTCGCAGTCGCGGGGTCAATGCGATCGGAGCTAGCGGTATATAATAATTAAAAGACCGCGTACACAAGTCACCCACAATCTTGAAATTATCGGCGTCGATCGGCGGGTTCCTTACCAATCAAAGATTGAGGCAATAATTTTTCCGAAATAAACATCAGGCAAAATAACATGAAAGTTACCAATTTAGATGAATTAGAAGTCCTAATTCAAAAAGTGAAAGCAGCCCAAGCTGAATTTGCCACCTACACTCAAGAACAAGTCGATCGCATATTCAAGCAAGCAGCTTTAGCCGCTAATGCCGCCCGCATTCCCTTAGCCAAGGCAGCAGTCAAAGAATCGGGAATGGGAGTCATCGAAGATAAGGCAATCAAAAATCATTTTGCCTCGGAAATGATTTACAACAAATACAAAAACGACAAGACTTGCGGTATCATCGAGTCCGATCGGCATTTTGGCTACGAACGCATTGCCGAACCCGTGGGAGTGCTGGCGGGAATCGTTCCTGTAACTAACCCGACTTCCACCACCATCTTTAAGTCTTTAATCGTGCTCAAGACGAGAAATGGCATTATATTTTCGCCCCACCCCCGCGCCAAATCCTGCACGGCTGCGGCGGCAAAAATCATCCTCGATGCTGCTGTAGCAGCAGGAGCACCACCGGATATTATTGGGTGGATTGATGAGCCAACTGTGCCACTTTCCCAAGCTTTGATGCAGCACCCCGATATCAAACTAATTTTGGCAACTGGCGGGCCGGGAATGGTAAAAGCTGCCTACTCTTCAGGGCATCCCTCCCTCGGTGTCGGCGCGGGAAATACTCCCGCCATCATCGATGAAACCGCCCACATCCAAATGGCTGTCAGCTCAATTTTGCTCAGCAAAACTTTCGACAACGGCACGATTTGTGCTTCGGAACAATCGGTGGTTGTTGTGGATGAGGTGTACGATGCAGTGCAACTGGAATTCATCAAGCGCGGTGCTTATTTCCTGAATGCGGAAGAACGGGAAAAAGTGCGGCAGGTAATCTTAATTGATGGTCGATTGAATGCCGAAATTGTCGGACAATCCGTGCAAAAGGTGGCGCAGATTGCTGGTTTTACAGTGCCGTCAAACATCAGGGTTTTGATTGGAGAAGTGGAGGCGGTAGGTAAAGAAGAACCCTTTGCTTGTGAAAAACTTTCGCCGATTCTCGCCATGTACCGCGCCAAGGACTTTACTGAAGCAGTAGACAAAGCTGAAGCGCTGATAATTTTTGGCGGACACGGACATACTTCTGTACTCTACACGGCTCCGCACAATCAGAAGCACATTCGTTATTTTGAAAGCAAACTAGAGACTTCGCGGGTGCTGATTAATACGCCTTCTTCTCAAGGTGCGATCGGCGATTTGTACAATTTCCGCCTCGATCCCTCCCTTACCCTCGGTTGTGGTAGCTGGGGCGATAATTCGATTTCTGTCAACGTGACACCCCATCACCTGCTGAATATCAAAACCGTAGCAGAACGGCGCGAGAATATGCTCTGGTTCCGCATTCCTCCCAAGATTTATTTTAAGTCGGGTTGTCTTCCTGTAGCTTTGAGGGATCTTGCAGGTAAGAAACGTGCTTTGATCGTGACGGATAAACCTTTGTTTGAATTGGGATTGACTAAGGAAGTCACAGATAGTTTGGAAGAAATCGGCATCGATCACTACACATTTTACGATGTGGAACCCGATCCTTCGCTGGCTACTGTTCGCAAAGGTTTAGAAATCTGCAATAGTTTCCGTCCAGATGCGATTATTGCCTTTGGTGGTGGCTCGCCGATGGATGCTGCTAAAGTAATGTGGCTGATGTATGAGCATCCAGAAATTGAGTTTGAAGGATTGGCGATGCGGTTTATGGATATCCGCAAGCGGGTATACGAACTGCCGCCTTTGGGTTCAAAGGCAATTATGGTGGCAATTCCAACTACTTCGGGAACGGGTTCGGAAGTCACGCCTTTTGCGGTTGTTACGGATGAACGATCGGGGATTAAGTATCCGCTTGCAGATTATGCTCTGACTCCGAGTATGGCGATCGTCGATCCAGAACTTACGCTGAATATGCCCCGAAAACTGACTGCTTACGGTGGCATTGATGCGCTAACCCACGCTTTAGAAGCTTATGTTTCTGTGTTGGCTTCTGAGTATACAAATGGTTTGGCTTTAGAAGCGATTCGTTTGCTGTTTAAATACCTGCCCAGCGCTTACAAAAATGGTGCTAACGATCCGAAAGCGCGGGAGAAAGTACATTATGCTGCTACGATGGCCGGGATGGCATTTGCCAACTCTTTTCTGGGGGTTTGTCACTCAGTGGCTCACCAATTAGGTGCAACTTGCCACGTCCCTCACGGTTTAGCGAATGCGCTGATGATTTCCCATGTAATTCGCTACAATGCAACGGATGTTCCGTTTAAACAAGCGATTTTTTCTCAAAACAAGTATCCTAACAGCAAGTGGCGTTATGCTCGAATTGCGGACTATCTGAATTTGGGCGGCGATACAGAAGATGAGAAAGTTGAGAAGTTGATCGAAGCGGTGGAAGCTCTCAAGCGTGAGGTAGAGCTTCCTAGCACGATTCAGGAGGCGATCGCCAGTCAGGGAATGAGTGATGATTTCTTTTTTGCTCGCGTGGAGGAAATGGCCGATCGCGCTTTTGACGATCAGTGTACCGGAGCGAACCCCCGCTATCCGCTGATTGAAGATTTAAAGCAACTTCTGGTGCAAGCGTATTCTCACAGCGGCGACACTTCTGAGGTCGATCGAGTGTTAACTGTAGTTTAATCGGCGCGGTGCAATAGATTTCTCCTCAAAAGCCTGTCAATGGGGGGTAGGATGCCTAACCCCTACTCCCCACAGGACTTTCTGGAGAAATCTAACGCAGGGCCCGGTGGTGAAAATAAACCCCGAACCGGATCAAAATACCAAGTAGGGGTTAAAAAATTGTGAAATTGTGTTATGATGTTAGAGGTAACTATTTTACAAATCTTGTAGTTTCAGTGGCTGTTCGCGCGATGACCTCTTCACCAACCATAGCACCCGTTCGATCGAGTCAAGTTACCCGCAAACCTTATCCCAACTATCGGGTAATAGTCCTCAACGACGATTTCAACACATTTCAGCACGTTGTGGAATGTTTGACCAAATACATTCCAGGGATGACGAGCGATCAAGCTTGGAAACTCGCCAACCAAATCCACCACGAAGGCCAGGCCACCGTCTGGGTTGGCCCGCAAGAGCAAGCAGAACTTTATCATATGCAATTGAGCCGTGCTGGACTGACAATGGCTCCGCTAGAGTCTATTTGAAAAGTGTCTAGGGGGCCGAAAGTTCGATCTATTTTCGGTAATTAATCTGAAATTGATAGGATGTCCGGTGAGGCGACGGAGATTGGGGTTAAGAGGCGATCGTAATTTTGCCAATCATCCCTGCTTCCGTATGTCCGGCTACCGTACAGCGCAGGTTGTAGGTTCCCGATTTCATCGGCACAAACACCCATTCTGCCATAGCGCCCGGTTTAAGTTCCAATTCGTGAATACTTCCTTTAATTTCCACTTTCCCAGCTTCAACTTTTTGAGTCCAACTCGCATCAGCAAAGTTTTTAGCAGTAAAATAATGTTTCTGCGAACTGGGATTTTTCAGCACTAATTTATAGCGCTTTCCCGATTCAAATTCTAGCAAATTGGGAAAAAACTTAAGTTCCCCAGCTTCGTTACCCAAACTAACAGTAATTTCGGTGACAGGTTGGCGAGACAAATCACCGGCCGCACTAGCAATTGCCGCCGGCATCAAGATTGCGATCAAACATAAAATTAGTCCCAAAATCACCTTGAAAGTTTTTTGTAACCGCTGGCTGCGGTAGAATTTGCCTAATTGCAAACCGAGTAAATTGATCATGGCTGTTCTGACTACTGTTAACTATAGCAATCCTAAATCATTTCATAATTATTGTAGGGGCAATCCCCCCGTGGTTGCCCGATAGATAGGGGGTAGGCTGCTACGCATTTAAATTGAATCCAGAGACGGGCAGGATGCCCGTTCCACAATAATTATAGAAAAATTGACTGTCAAATTAGGTGTACAACAGCTTAGGCAAAGAAAGGCACTACCCCTACAAATTTATCTGAATCATTTAGGATTGCTATATTAACTGACAACTGACTACTGACTAATGACTACTGACTAATGACTACTGACTTAATTCGATCGCCAAACTTCATCCCAAGGCCCGCCCCCAACTTCCAAACCCGATAAAGAACTTTGAGCCTCTAAGATAATTCTAGAACGCTGCTTGCCATTTTTTTCAACATTTCCCCCCAACAACTCTCGCAGTTGCAAGCGCAATTCGCCGTGCGTCGTATCCCGGCAGCAAAAAGCCATGCCTTTTTCTGTAGGAGTTCGCACATAAGTACCAGGACTGTTTGTAGTGCCAATTAACTCAACTTCAAACTGACTGTTTCTCGCCTGCATTTTCCAGCTTCCCCAGGGTTCAATATTCCAACTAACTTGGGAATTCCAAGGCACAAATTCGTAAAATTTGCCTCGGTAATGCAGACAAATCATTGCTACCGATTCCATCCACCACAGCACGCCCCGCTTGCCGCCGCCAGCAGTTAAAGCTAAATCGCTTTCGCCTTGAAAACAATTGCAATTAACCCAAAACCACTTTTGCGGAAAAGCACCGCCCCAGTTTTTTTCGCTGTAAGCAGGAGCATCTTTAAATTCGTAGCGTTCGTCATTCCAATCGATCCAGCCCGTGGCTAAACCGTGAGCCATTAAAATTTGCCATCCCGGTTCAAATATGGGTAGAAAAGATACTATTCCCGCCGTAGATTTCTGGATTTCCTCAGAGTTTCCCCAGCCATAAATAGGTTTAATTTCGTACTGCCAAAAACAGTGGCTGCCGCTTCCGGGATCGTGCAAATAACCTTGATTCAAAGTAGCAGTCGCTTGATAGCCTTCTTCGACGCGGCTGTCGAATACTTGCGGCTCTAAAAATTGGGGTTGAATTTGTAAATCTGTTCTGCCCCAATGTCCGAAACCCAAGCTTTCTCGGTGCGCCCAAAACTTATTTACATCGGGAAAGGTGCGGCACAAATAGCTATCTTTCGGGCCGAGAATCTGAGCAGCACCGCCACTGTAAGGTTGACCGCCTCTGGGGTCTTCGATGGAATACATGAATGCAAAGGATTGTCCGTGAATCGGTAATGTTATTCGGTAGTACCAGCCTTCAAAAAAGCGGCGGGAACTGCCGTCCCAGTGGTAGCCACTGTGGGGAGTTTCAATAGTTTTGAGTTTTGAGAGTGAATTTGACATAGAATTACCAATAGCAGAAAGAAGAGTCATTAGTCAGGAGTCATTAGTTATTAGTTATTAGCTAGCAGTCATTAGTCAGTAGTCAGAAGGAAGAAGGAAGAAGGAAGAAGGAAGAAGAAAAACCCGAAACTATGCCCAATTCCCTATTCCCCATAACTACTGACTAAGGACTAATGACTACTGACTAAGGACTAATGACTAATCCCATTACCAATATGATAGGTTATTAATTATGTCTTTAGCACTTTGGCGATCGCCCTTAGCTCGCGCGCTCCACCGCAACCGGAGTCTTGCTTTTGCCCGCTACTTGCAACTAGCAACTGTTCGGGCTACCGGGCGTCCGGCCAACCGCACTGTGGTGTTTCGAGGCTTTTTAGCAGATACTAATCAGTTAAAGTTTATTACAGATATTCGCAGCCAAAAAGCAGAGGAGATTAATCTCTATCCTTGGGGGGAAATTTGCTGGTATTTCCCGAAAACTCGCGAACAATTTCGGATTGCTGGAAAGCTAGTTTTGGTAGGGGCCGATTATCCAGAGGCCAAGTTGTGCTCATCGCGGTGCACAACTTGGCAGGAGCTTTCTGAGGCGGCTAGATCACAGTTTGCTTGGCCGCATCCGGGGGATGACAAAGCCGAGGCTAGTGCTTTTGATTCTGCTTCCCCAAATGCGATCGAGCCGCTGCCTAATTTTTGCTTGCTGTTGTTGGAACCGGAAACGGTGGATTTGTTGGAGTTGCGGGGGGAACCGCAAAACCGGTCGCTTTATCGCCGCGACGGGGAGGGAAATTGGTCTGTGCGATCGGTTAATCCTTGAAGTCAGTTGACTGTTAACTGTTGACTGTTGACTGTTGTCAGTAGGAAAGTTTTAAGTTGAAAAATTCCCAATGAAAAACTCAACACTCAAAACTATTTTTAGATGCCGCTGCCGTCTAAAAATTCTTGAATTGCTTTATCTTTTAACTTGCAGCTAGGGGTTGTAACTAGCTGTGTTTTTTCGGCTAAGGCTACATTGCTGGCTTGGTTTAAAGCTTCTGATACTGAGTAGAAATTGTGGGAATTGGGATCAGAAGTTAAGGAGACAGATGGTTGAGGAAGCAAACTTTTTACTTGCTGTTCCAGGGACTCGATACGATCGAGCAAAGAGCGAATTACCACAGCTTCCGAATCCGGCAAACTGCCGTGTTCTAGGGGATTGACGCGCACTCCCGATCGATAGACGATGCGGCCGGGAATCCCTACTACGGTGCAGTCAGATGGTACGTCGCGGAGCACGACGGAACCGGCGCCGATGCGAACGTTATTGCCAATTTGCAGATTGCCGAGTACCTTGGCGCCGGCACCGACAACTACATTTTCGCCGACGGTAGGGTGACGCTTGCCGCTTTGTTTGCCAGTTCCGCCAAGGGTGACACCTTGGTAAATTAGGGCAAAATCCCCGATAATCGCTGTTTCGCCGATCACAACCCCCATACCGTGGTCGATGAATACGCTTTTGCCGATGGTTGCCCCTGGGTGGATTTCAATTCCGGTCAAAAAGCGAGCAATGTGGGAAATCAAGCGGGGGATGAAGGGAAGCCCCAACACATAAAGCCAGTGTGCGAGGCGGTGCAGCACTAGGGCCTGAAGACCGGGGTAGCAAAACAAAACTTCCAGCCAGTTGCGAGCGGCAGGGTCGCGATCGAAAATTATACTGAAGTCAGCTCTAAGAGTCTTTAGCACTTTCGGAGTTACCTATTTTGGTTAAACACGCCACTTTCGATTTTACATTTTACTGGATGGCGGAAGTGAGCGGTCGATCGGGAGGGGGGAGAGGGGGGTAGAATTTGACTACATTTTATTGTCACCATCCAACAGCGCCGCTGCGTTCTATTCCTGTACTGAGATTGTATAGTTAGACTGGACTCCGGGTTCGAGAGTACCTACCCAAATCCTGTAAGAGCCTGCTTGCCAGTTTGAATCAACTATGCCAGCATCTTTATTCTGACCTATATCGTCTCCGCAGCGCACCGCATTACCGGGGCCTTGTACGAGTAAGGTTGTGTCCTTGCCTCCGCTGTTGATTTGGAGTGTGAGTTTTGAAAATTTTTGCTGCAAGACTATGATGTGGTCGGGAGTTGGGGTGGCAAAACCCAAACATTTGTTTTTGTGGCGATCGGCGTTGGCTATGACAGATAGAGAGTACGATCCGCCTGTGGAACCTCTCAAAACTGCTGTTGGGGCTGCAAAACCTCGCGATAAAGTTAAAGTGCCGAAATTGGCTGTTTCTGCTAAAACTGGTAGGGCGGCGATCGCCGCGATCGCACCCAAGAGCGCACCGTTTTTGAAATTGGCTCCCTGATTAAACCACATGGCAATACTCCTCGGTCAGAACTTAAAATCACAACTCAGAATTTACCCATCGCAGCCCCTAGAATAAAAACTATGGAGGAAGAATATTTTTTAAATTAGTTCAAAACCTCCTGGCTTCTCTTCCTTATGTCTATCAGGACAATCCCTGTACGATCGCGCTCGCTTGTGCCAGTCGGATTTCTGCCACAGGCGATCGACTCATATCCGAAATTGTACGGTGTCAAGATGATAAATTTGATACTTCTAGTCTTGCTGTTGGCGATCGGTTCCCTATTGACACAGGCCTTGGTATTGTTACCTATAGGTCTATCGGGCTGGCTCCACATCCCTAATTGGCTGAGCCTGGCCTTGATTTTTCTGGCTATTTCTTGGTGCTTGGGGGATTAGTCAACAGTCAGCAGTCAACAGTCATGAGTGATGAGTTATTAGTTGTTAGTCAAAAAATTATCAATCATTCCGCTTCCCCCAAAGGTCAAGGCCAGATTGGGCCCGGTTTGATGATGTATACTTCACAATTGACAATCAGAAACCTAAAATCTAGGATTTGACATCTACCTATAGAATGATGCAACGACAAGTTTATTCGATATCAGCATTTCACTCTTCTGACAAAACCCTGGGGGAAACTCCTAAGAAACACGATCGCCCGATACACCGGGCGATCGTGTTAATGCTGGTGGCAACAGGTTTGCTGGGCCTGCACGCTAGTCGGCTGGTGGAATTGCAACTGATACAAGGCAAGCAACACCGGGAACGAGCCGAAAACAATCGCGTTCGCCTAGTGCCCATGCCGGCGAATCGCGGACAAATTATCGATCGCAAAGGCAAGTTGCTAGCGGCAAACAATTTAGCTCGATCGGTATATTTGTGGCCGAAAGAACAAACGCCGGAACAGTGGAAAGCGACAGCAGAAAAGTTGAGTCCGCTGGTTAAAATCCCGGTCGAAGAAATTTTAAAAAAAATAAAAGAGGTCGATCCTCAATCCTATAGACCGGTGCGGCTCAAGCAAGCAATGCCGCCAGAGGTGTTTGTGCCACTAGCAGAAGAGGTGGGACAAATGCGGGGAGTGGAAGTGAGGCCAGAAGCGAACCGCTACTATCCCGAAGGCAGTTTGGCGGCTCACGTTATTGGATATATTGGCGAAGCTACCGCAGCAGACTTGGAAGCTCATCCTGAATATCCGATGGGGATGATTGTAGGTCAGATGGGCATAGAAGCGAGCTCTAACCAGAAGATTGCCGGAGTTTGGGGCGATCGGCTGATCGAGGTAAATGCCCAAAATCAAGAATTGCGGCTGATGGGAGAGACACCGCCCAAACCCGGTGAGGCGGTGCAGCTAACCATAGACTTGTCCATGCAAAAAGCAGCCGAAAAAGCCCTGGGGAACCGCCGGGGAGCAGTAGTGGCGCTGGATGTCAAAACCGGGGCGGTATTAGTTATGGCCAGCCACCCGACTTTTGACCCCAATCTGTTTACGCGAAAAATCACTAAGGATGAGTGGGAAACTCTTCAAGACCCGGAAAATCCATTTTTGAATCGGGCCACGCAAGGCTATCCCCCCGGCAGTACCTTTAAAATTGTGACTTCCGTCGCGGGCCTGGAGTCGGGCAAATTTTCGCCGGACTCAATTCTGGGTACTTCGTCTTACATTACTGTGGGGGGAATTGATTTTAACGAACACAGCGGCGGTTTCGGCGACATCGGCTTTCGGGAGGCCTTGGCTTTCAGCAGCAATACGTTTTTTTATCAAATGGGGATTAGTACCGGGCCGGAGCAAATTTCTAAGTGGGGACACCGCCTGGGAATTGGCAAGGAGACGGATTTGAATCTTTTGGGGCTAGGCGGCGGCGATCACGGTCAAGCCCCGACGCCGGCCGAGAAGGAGAAAATATATAAAGAACCTTGGTATGCGGGTGATACGGTAACGATGTCGATCGGGCAGGGGTTGGTGTTGATGACTCCTTTGGAGGGGGCGGTGATGGTGGGTTCGATCGCTAATGGGGGCTATCGCGTGAAGCCTCATCTTTTGACTTCCATGACCGGCACAGCGGAGACTCAACGGGTACATACGGGGATGAAACCTTCAACAGTTCAGGTGGTTAAGGAAGGACTGATCGCGGTGGTTGCCCAGGGTACGGGACAGGGATTGAATGACGGTTCGATTCCGCTGACAGCGGGCAAAACAGGGACTTCGGAGGTCATCGGACAGGAGGATCACTCTTTGTATGTGGCCTTCGGGCCCGCTGACAAGCCGGAAATTGCGATCGCCGTGGTTGTGGAAAATGGCGGTTATGGTTCTGTTGCCGCGGCCCCGATCGCCAAAGAGGTATTTCAAGCTTATTTTGGGCCACAGAAAAATGTGAAGCAGCCAGTAGTTATTAGTCCTTAGTCCTTAGTCCTTAGTCCTTAGTTATTGGGAATTGGGCATTGGCCAAACAGGGCATTGGCCAAACAGGGCATTGGGCATTGGCCAAACAGGGCATTGGGCAAACAGGGCATTGGCCAAACAGGGCATAGTTTCTTGTTTTTCCTTCTTCCTTCTTCCTTCTTCCTTCTTCCTTCTTCCTTCTGACTACTGACTACTGACTACTGACTACTGACTAATGACTAATGACTACTGACTAATTGAGCCGCATAAAGATTGTAGCTTTGCGAATTCCTGTTATTTCTCCCGTACTGGTGACAGTGAGCGATCGCAAGTGATCGAACAATGGTCTTGCCGAAAGTTCAATTAACCTCAACAGCGGGATTTGTTTTTCCCAAATTGCCCTGCTGGAGGGCCAGTCTAAATAAAAATAGCCGTCGTTAGATGGCGGTAGCGGTTCAATGCTGGTTTGAAAATCTTGATTGGCAACTAAAGAGCCTGTTTCTGCTGCTTCTAGTGCTGCGTCCATTGCTTCTACTGAAGTGGTGAAAATTTCGTATTTGCCAACAGTGGCTCGGACTCCTTTTGCCTCGGTTTCGATCGCACTTTTTCTATTATTTTCTTTACCATAATTGGGACTCGTTGTCAACTGCGTCCAAGCGGTAATTTTCTGGTTTCTGAGAGTGAAGCTGCCGATGCTGTATTCTTTGCTGCGGGCAATTTCATCGAGTTTGTCGAGATCCTTTTGGGAATCAGCAGATTTTTCGGCTGCGAAAATCCAGTCGGCACTATTTGACGAATTCGGAACCACTGCTAAAGCGTATTCTCCTTGTACCCAGTTAAATATATCCTGCGGCAGGTTGACGCCCCAAACTTGCTGAATATCTCCCAGGGTGCGATCGACTAAATTTGAGACTTCAGTGTTAGTGGACACCGCCGATGACAAATCAGCCCAAAAATTCCTTAAATCGGTGCTGGCGACCGCGAAAGGACTCGCTGAGGGAATGTATTGCAAGGCTTGCACTGGTTCGGAGAGTGTTGGAGAAGCTGTGTTTTCTCGCGATGTCACTAAAGCAGTTTGAGCCAGCAATCCCCGTCGGTTGACTCCGACAGCAACTGCGAGGGAATTAAGAGAAACTTGGGGATTTTGCTCGGTTGCTGATTGCGGGAGATTGACAAATGCTAAAGCGATTCTGCCTTGAGTTAGCTGCTGCAAAGCTTTTTGATATTCCGGGGTATTGTTGAGACTTAAGTTGGCTGATTCAACGTTATTAATTGCATCTCTAATCACAATCGGGTTATTGGAAAATAAAACAAAATTTTGATTATTCCCAGAATTAAAATTACCGCCGATGGCTGCTGTTGCGAAGCTGGATGGCAACTTGGAAGTCGGCAGAGAAAACGGGTTAAAAGGCGAAAGCGAAGCAGATTTTTTCTGGGATATTGGTGCTTGTTTATAATTAATTTTCACGCCTTTATATATTTCCGACTGCACTGTTTTATCGCCACGAGATTGTTTGCGCCAGTAGGAGTCGAGAAATTGTTGGCTGCGATCGACATTTTGGGAGGAAACGGCCAGCAAAAACCCGGCTTGTTGGCCGTTACTGCCGTCGCCATCGAAATCTGGGTTTGTGACGGCGAGGGTAATTTCGTCACCTATCCAAGGTTGGATATCTCGACTGTAATCGAGGCCTGTATTGCCGAGGAGACTTTTTTTGATTTGCTCAAATTCTGCGTGCGATCGACTTCTTTCTTCGGGAGTGGCAAAAACTTGTCGCAATGCTTCGAGGCGATCGGGATTTACCAGCATTGAAGCTAACAAAGGTGTTTGTTTCGAGACAAACACAGCCGCAGCAGGAGTAGTTGTCGGCCCGCCGGCGAGCAAATTCAGGGGAGTTTGAGTTGTCAGCCAGTAAAAACCACCGGCACTCAAGCCTAAGAGTGCCAAGACGCCAGCAATGAGGAAAGAAAAGAACGATCGCAACTTCATACAACAAGGACTAATGACCACAGTCTATTATTAACTAGAGTAGCGCATGACCGTAGCTGTCGGCAGATACTTTTTGTTCAGTTCGCAAAACAAAAAGATCAACTAAAATATACTCAAGCTTTAAAACCCAAGTAAAATGCTAACAATATCAACGCCCCCCGAACAGCGAGTTTTACTGCCCAATATCAGTTGGCAGTTATATGAAAGCCTGCTAGGGGAACTGGGCAACCAACGTTCCACCAGAATTGCTTATCATCAAGGTCAATTAGAAATTATGGTGCCACTACCGGAACATGAAAATCGCAACAGGCTGATCGATCGCTTAATTGTAACTCTGATAGAAGAACTTAATCTAGAGTACAACCCCTTTGGTTCGATGACTATTAAAAAACGCCCAAAAGCAGCGGGGAAAGAACCAGATTCCTGTTATTATATCCAGAATGAAGCACTGGTCAGAGGGAGAACAGAATTAGACTTTGCTCAAGATCCGCCGCCAGATTTAGCACTGGAAATTGATATTACCAGCAGTTCCTTAAATCAATTCGATTTATATGCAGATTTAGGCGTACCAGAAATTTGGCGGTACGACGGACGAAGCATCAAGTTTTATCAATTGCAAAATGGCGAATATGCCGAGTGCAATTTTTCGCGGGCTTTTCCGATGCTACCCACTGCAAAAGTTGACGAATTTATCGATCGGTGTCAAACTACAGGCGCAACCACAGCAGTGCGAGAATTCCGGGAATGGGTAAAAAATCAGTAATTGTGCAGTCTACCACCGCACTCCTCGCGCGTCGGAAAAATCTGCATCTAGAACCGCCCCCGGATCGAATACAGCATCAGTTAAATCAGCTTTTCTAAACGACGTTACCGACAATTTTTCTATCTGTTCAACAGCGATAAAAAATCCGATCGCCGTTAACCCAAGAATTACCCCAGAAACCAAAAATAAGACAATTCCCCTGAGAGTATCTCCGCCCAAAAATGTCACAATACCGCTAGCGCCGATCGCAGCAGCAGCCCCAGCCACAGCCCCAGCCACAATTCCAGCCTCGCACCGAGTCGCAGCAATCGCCGTAGCAGCGGTTCCAGCCACCGCCGCAGCCCCCGCATCCGCCCCGGCTATCAGTCCCGTCAAAGCCCCAGCCGCCGTCACTGTCACCGCAGTCACCCCAGCCCTAGCAATCAAATTTCTCACCCGCCTGCGGCTTTGTCCGGTTCTGACACCCTGAAAATTTGCCCCCCTCAAAATCGCCCCGGTGAAATTGCAGCCTCGAATGTCGGAACCGCTGAAATTCGCCCCTGACAAGTCAAGCCCTTTAAAAGAACGGTTCCGCAAGTTTTGGTTAGCAAAATTGAGATTTCGAGGTAAAGTCATTCGATTTTAGATTTTAGATTTTAGATTTTAGATTCACAACCCAAAGGGCTGGGATTATAGATTTTAGATTATAGATTTTAGATTAACCAACCAAAGGGCATTTAAAATAAAGCCTGTGGTTTATAACGAGTTTCCATGTCTCCCATCTCCGAATCCCCATTTTCCCCGGAACAAATTGCCGGTGAAAGACTCACACCTGAAGAATATCAAGAAATCGTTCAGCGTCTTGGCCGCCACCCTAATAAAGCTGAATTGGGAATGTTCGGCGTCATGTGGAGCGAACACTGCTGTTACAAAAATTCGCGGCCACTATTAAAACAGTTTCCCACAGAGGGCGATCGAATTCTCGTCGGGCCTGGAGAAAATGCCGGCGTCGTAGACTTGGGAGACGGCTTGCAACTCGCCTTCAAAATTGAATCCCACAACCACCCGTCAGCAGTCGAACCTTTCCAAGGTGCAGCAACCGGTGTAGGGGGGATTCTCCGCGATATCTTCACAATGGGTGCTCGTCCCATCGCACTTTTAAATTCCCTGCGTTTCGGCAATTTAGACGATGCTAAAACTCAGAGGTTATTCAAAGGCGTAGTATCGGGAATTTCCCATTATGGAAATTGCATCGGCGTGCCCACAGTTGGCGGCGAAGTTTACTTCGATCCTGCTTATTCCGGCAACCCGCTAGTTAACGTCATGGCCTTGGGTTTAATGGAAACTCAAGAAATCGTCAAATCCGGGGCATCGGGAATCGGAAATCCAGTGCTTTACGTCGGTTCAACTACGGGGCGAGATGGCATGGGAGGAGCAAGTTTTGCCAGTGCAGAATTGACCGACAAATCAATGGACGATCGCCCCGCAGTCCAAGTAGGAGATCCATTTTTAGAAAAATCCTTAATTGAAGCTTGTTTAGAAGCATTCAAAACCGGTGCAGTCGTCGCCGCCCAAGACATGGGTGCGGCCGGAATCACCTGTTCCACATCAGAAATGGCAGCCAAAGGCGGCGTCGGCATTGAATTCGATTTAGACAAAGTTCCCGTTCGAGAAAGCGGCATGATTCCCTACGAATACCTGCTTTCAGAATCCCAAGAACGGATGTTGTTTGTTGCCCAAAAAGGACGCGAACAGGAATTAATCGATATTTTCCACAGATGGGGATTGCACGCGGTAGTAGCAGGGACAGTCATCGAAGAGCCGATCGTCCGAATTCTATTTAAAGGCGAAATCGCTGCCGAAATTACCGCAACTGCTTTGGCAGATAACACGCCAATTTATCACCGAGAACTGTTGACAGAACCGCCAGAATATGCTAAAAAAGCATGGGAATGGACGGCGGATTCGCTGCCACAATCCACAGTTAAAGGTATCGAAATTAACGGCCATTTCCAAACTTGGAATCAGATTTTGCTGACGCTTTTAGATACTCCCACCATCGCTTCTAAACGCTGGGTTTATCGCCAATACGACCATCAAGTGCAAAACAATACTGTTGTTTTACCGGGAGGCGCTGATGCTGCGGTTGTCAGATTGCGTCCGCTAGAACCTTGCCAATCTTCCCTTGCTAACGGGCTAGAAGAACCCCCCCAACCCCCCCTTGCTAAGGGGGGGCTAGAAGAGGAAGCAGATGCTATCCCCTTATTTAAAAAGGCACAGAATAAAGAAACTCCCGACCTTTCTCCCCCCCTTAGCAAGGGGGGGCCGGGGGGGGTTATTCCCGGAGTTGCTGCAACGGTTGATTGCAATTCTCGTTATGTTTATCTCGATCCTTATGAAGGTGCAAAAGCAGTCGTAGCGGAAGCAGCGAGAAATTTAAGCTGTGTGGGCGCTGAACCTCTCGCAGTTACTGATAATTTGAATTTTGGCAGTCCTGAAAAGCCGATCGGATATTGGCAGTTAGCGTCAGCTTGTCGCGGGATTGCTGATGCTTGTCGCGAGTTGGGAACGCCTGTTACTGGCGGCAATGTTTCTCTTTACAATGAAACTGTTGATGCTGAGGGGAATCCTCAACCAATTTATCCGACTCCGGTAATCGGAATGGTGGGGTTAATTCCCGATTTGACCAAGATTTCTGGCCAAGCTTGGCTAAAGAAAGGTGATTTAATTTATGTGCTGGGAATGGGGCGGCACGACACGGATGATGACACGGATACACGGATGGATTTGGGCGAATCTTCGCTATCTGAAAATTCCCAAGCGCACGACACGGATGATGACACGGATACAGGGATGGATTTGGGTGAATCTTCGCTATCTGAAAGCTCAAAAATCGAAACTTCTCCTACTTTGGGAGGTTCGGAATATTTAGTGGCAATTCACGGGATTGTCGCTGGGAAACCGCCAAGGATAGATTTTGAGTTGGAAAGAAAAGTGCAATCGGTTTGTCGCGATGGAATTCGGCAAGGTTGGGTAGGTTCGGCCCATGATTGTGCGGAAGGTGGAATTGCGATCGCCCTCGCGGAATCTTGTATTTCTGCTAAAATGGGTGCTGAAATTCATCTCAGTTCTAATTCAGCAAATGTCAACCGCTGGGATGAAATTTTGTTTGGTGAAATGGGCAACTGCATTGTAGTTTCAGTCGCACCGAAAAATCAAGAAATTTGGGAGTCTTACCTGCAAGAACATTTGACCAAAATGTGGCAGAAAATTGGTTTAGTTTGCTGTGCTGAATCACCTTTGCGGGTTGTGAGTGCTGACAATCAAGTGTTAATTGAGGTTGCGATGGGTGAGATGGGCGATCGATTCTATAATGCGATCGAGCGTCGGATTGCATCTGTCTGACAACGTGAAGTTTCGATCCCCCTAAATCCCCCTTAAAAAGGGGACTAGGGGTTGACTTTGAATACTCTTGTCCCCCCCTTCTTAAGGGGCGGTGCCCCCGTGCCCGCCCTTCGTAGGGGCGGTGCCCCCGTGCCCGCCCTTGGCTAGGGGGTATCTCCGGGTTTAAAACACGCCCAATAACCCCAACTTCTTACAAAATTCACGATTCTTGCAAAAACATATTACATAAATCCGGGTTCTTAGACACTATACAATATAAACAATATCATTCCTAAAATAAATGATTTGCTGCATCAATCCCGACTGCCCCAATCCTCAAAACCCCGACGGACAAACATATTGCATTAGTTGCGGTATTCAACTCGTACCCATCCTGCGAAATCGTTTCCGCATGATCAAACTCCTCGGTCAAGGTGGCTTCGGCAGAACCTATTTAGCAGAAGATATTGATAGACTAAATCAACGCTGTGTCGTTAAACAATTAGCACCCGATGTCCAGGGAACGTGGGCGATTAACAAAGCGGTAGAATTATTTCAGCTAGAAGCTAGACAACTGCAACAGCTAGGACAACATCCGCAAATTCCATCCCTAGATGCCTACTTTGAAGACAACAAATATTTGTATCTCGTACAACAGTTTGTGGATGGGGATAATTTGTTGACGCTTTTCCAAAATCAGGGAATTTGGCAAGAAAGCCAAGTTAAGCAACTATTACTCGAACTTCTACCTGTTCTCAAGTTTGTTCACGAACAAAAAATTGTTCACCGAGATATCAAGCCAGAGAATATTATGTGCCGTCGCAGCGACGGTGTGTTAGTGCTGATTGATTTCGGAGTTTCAAAACAGTTGTCGGGAACAGTGATATCGCGACAGGGAACGCAAATTGGTTCGCATGGTTATGCACCGCTTGAACAAATGCAAGGGGGTGAAGCTTATGCAGCCAGCGATTTGTTTAGCTTGGGGGCGACGGCTTTTCATCTACTGACGGGGGTACATCCTTATGGTTTGTGGACGGAGCACGGTTATAGCTGGACTGGAAATTGGCAGCAACATTTGAAAACTCCCATAGACAAGGGATTGGAATTGATTTTATCTAAGTTGTTGGCAAAAGATATCCAGCAGCGCTATCAATCAGCAGAGGAAGTTTTAAGAGATTTTCAACGTCAGTCAACACAATCTCCCGCACCGACACCAATTCCCACAATTCCTGTGATTCCACAGCACTCTTTGCCGTTACGAACTAACACAACAAGGCGAGGTTTCTTGCAATTAGCGGGTTTTGCTGGGGGAGGCTTTGCATTAGCTGTGCTGGGTCAAAGTTTGTTGAACAACAAATCTTCTTCATCTTCACCAAATCTTCCACCTTCATCCAACAAGGCGGCCCCATCTCCTAAATCATCAGGTCAAAAATCATCTCCAAAAACTACAGCCAAAAGTTCATCGCCAAAACCATCTCCACAATCTGTAGCAGAAAGTCCCTCGCCAAAACCATCTCCAAAACCATCTCCCAAACCCGCACCAGAAACTCCAAAACCTACGCCATCTTCCAATGCTTTAAAAAGCTTTAGTTTTGAAACAGTGACCGTCAACTCAACGGGGCAAATTGCCAACCGCCGTCAAGGAAAAGCACAGGCTTTTATAGAAAATATGGGGAATGGTATTACTCTAGACATGGTAGCAATTCCTGGTGGCAGTTTTGTGATGGGTTCCCCCGATACGGAAGCCGGACGAAGTAGCTATGAAGGGCCGCAGCGTACCGTGAATATCCCTGCTTTTTTTATGGGTAAATATGAGATAACTCAAGAACAATACCAAGCGGTGATGGGAAATAACCCTTCTGAGTTCAAAGGTGCGAAACTTCCTGTCGAAAAAGTAAGCTGGAATGACGCTGTGGAATTCTGCAAGCGGCTTTCTAAAAAAACAGGCAAGACTTATCGCTTACCTTCACAAGCGGAATGGGAATATGCTTGTCGCGCCGGAACTAAAACACCTTTCTATTTTGGTGAAACCATTACGCCGGATTTAGTTAATTATAATGGCAATAATCCCTACGCTGGGGCATCGAAGGGACTTTACCGCAAACAAACAACTGATGTCGGGAATTTTTCACCCAATGCTTTTGGACTTTATGATATGCACGGAAATGTTTGGGAATGGTGCAGTCATCTCGACAACGATCGAAGCGATCGCCGGGTGCGGTGTGGCGGTTCCTGGAAGGACACTGCGGTGAATTGTCGCAGTGCGTATCGTCTTAGCAATTTGGCGGGCGATGGTTACTCGGACATCGGTTTTCGCGTGGCTTTGGTTTCCGCGTAGTCTCTGGTTTCTGGTGTTGTGCTTTAGTCTCCCGCGAGGACTATTCTTTTAAGACTCGGCAGTTTTAACCTGGTTGATAAATATAGTCCTGGACGCATCAAAAGCTTCATAACCGGGTTTTTTGCGGTTTCTGCGGTCTGTAGCGCGTCTTCTGGGCAAAAAAACCCGGTTTCTGACCACCCGTGCATAAGTCCTATAATAGTTAAAATAGGCCAAGGTCACACATCAGGAAGGATAAAAAATATGACCATCAATCTTCCTCTTCCCGATTCAATTGAAAATTTTATTAACGAACAAGTGGCAATCGGAGGCTACAGTAATGCAGCGGAATACATCTTGCACCTAATTCGCCAAGAACAAGCAAGACTCGCGCGGGTTGAGTCGTTATTGTTGGCTGGTTTGGATAGTGGCAATTCTATAGAGATTACCGATGATTGGTGGGAGCAAAAACGCGCTCAGTTGGTGCAGAAACTTGACCCACAGCAGCGATGAATGTAGCATCTCAGCAGTTGCCTAATTTAACGGCCCAAACCAAGTCAGAAGCCCTAGTGATTATAGCAGATAGCGGCTTTGTATTCAAAACTAAAACAGAGGGTGGATATGAAACATTCGAGCATCCTGATGGTAGTTTAATTCATATTAGACCCGCTGGTGAAATTGTCCGAACCGGGCCTAAAATTAAAAACGATCGCGGTAAAAGTTACCGCCGCCGATACGACCAGTTTGGCAATCAGATTCAATTTATCCCAGGTTCAAGCACCCACAGTACCGGAGAAAATATAATTCTATGACTCTTACAGCCGATCGCCCTTTAAAACATTTTTGCATAGAAGACTTGAAAAGTGCCGACCTTGCAGGCATTACTCTAATCCCCCAACCTTTAACCTTGCGCTTAGACTTTACATTCGGAACCGGGATTTATGACACTTCCATCGAATTCTATCAACTCGTTCATCAGGTAATCTCTCAACCAGTCCACTCCGACTCAGAAGAGTCTTGCTTCTGGGTGGGTAACGCAGAATTAAGACAATTGACAGAAGATAAGAGTCAAATTTTATCTACTTTGTCCTATCCTTTTCAAAATCAAGCCGGTTTGGTTGAGACAGGTTCTTCGTCCCTTTTCTACTTTCGACTGGAAGGGGATATTTGTATCGAAGTAGTTTGCGGTAGTTACAAAATTTTTCAAGAATTGGAATCGGCGGTGGAAACCACGTCTACCCCAACGAAAACCTGATGGTGCGTGGGTTGAAGCTGTAGGGTGCGTCGCCCGAAACAATCTCCAAGTAAGAGGCCAATCTCATAGCGACGCACCTACACAATACGACATTACTTAATACTCGATCGCGCCCAAAATTGACATTACATGGCCGCACAGATTCCCATGATGATATAGTAGGTCAATTCCCTGAAAAAGTCAAGCTCGATCGCCCTTAAATTCTAATATTTCAAAAAGCCCGTGAAGCAATTTTATAATTTATTTGCCCTTGCACGATCGCCTATCTCTTCGTTCCCCTCTGTTGGGACGAGAGTTTGACTCTTAAGCGATTTCAATCGACTGCTGGCGAATTTAAAAGTGGTTTCACCCCTCACCCGTAAAAATAGTGGCTTTGGACTAAATATTTAATTAACCATATAGCTATTAAGTAGCCAGAACGAAAGAAAATGCTGCATTCGTGATGTGAGGGGTAACACCCTTGGCGAATTAGCCAACAGTTTTTTTCAATCGCCGATTCCCTCGCCCGCCGTTAATCAAGGTTAATATAGGATTTGGCGGCGATCGATACTACAATGCGATTGAACGTCGCATCGCTTCGGTCTGAAATGCTACACAATTTGGAAATTACGACAGATCCGTGGCAAGATTAAGGGAATGTTAAGTTATGCGACGCCTTCGCAAACAAGATTTCCCGCTGAAACTGTCCCCCTAACCCACCTTCCCCATTAGGAACCCACCCATCTATGATTCCCAACCATTCCTTCGCGGCTGACGAGCATTCTAGCAAACCCGACAAGCCCGAGGAAGCTTGTGGCGTTTTCGGTATCTACGCACCGGGTGAAGATGTCGCCAAGTTGACCTACTTCGGTTTGTATGCCTTGCAGCACCGGGGTCAGGAATCAGCAGGAATTGCCACCTTTGACGGTGAAAAAGTCCACCTGCACAAAGATATGGGACTGGTTTCCCAAGTCTTCAACGAATCGAGTTTAGGTCACTTGCCCGGTAACTTAGCCGTAGGCCACACTCGCTACTCTACTACTGGCTCGTCGCGCGTGGTCAACGCTCAGCCTGTGGTTGTCGAAACTCGTTTGGGAAGTCTGGCATTAGCACATAACGGGAATCTTGTCAATACAAAAGAATTGCGCGAAGAATTGCTGTCTCGGAAGTGCGAATTTGTCAGCACGACGGATTCAGAGGCGATCGCAGTGGCGATCGGTTCCGAGGTAGACAAGGGCAAAGACTGGCTGGAAGCAGCGATCAGCGCCTTTGCTATGTGCCAAGGAGCCTTTAGTTTGACGATCGCCACCCCCAAAGGCGTGATGGGAGTCCGCGACCCCCAGGGCGTCCGCCCGCTGGTAATTGGCATCCTCCCCACAACTCCGGTACGATACGTTTTAGCATCGGAAACTTGTGGCTTGGATATTATCGGTGCTGAATTTTTGCGGGACGTAGAACCGGGGGAATTAGTTTGGATTACAGAGGAAGGTATGGCTTCCTTCCACTGGAGTCAGCAGCAGAAGCGCAAACTTTGCATCTTTGAAATGATCTATTTTGCTCGCCCCGATAGCCAAATGGAAGGTGAAAGTTTGTACAGCTACCGCCTGCGGATCGGGCGTTTGTTGGCAGCAGAATCTCCGGCTGATGCTGATATAGTTATCGGCGTTCCCGATTCTGGAATCCCGGCGGCGATCGGCTTTTCTCAAGCTTCCGGCATTCCTTACGCCGAAGGATTGATTAAAAACCGCTACGTCGGGCGCACTTTTATTCAACCGACTCAGACAATGCGGGAGTCAGGAATCCGCATGAAACTCAACCCTCTCAAAGATGTGTTGGAAGGAAAGCGGGTAATTATTATCGATGATTCGATCGTGCGCGGTACAACCAGTCGCAAAATCGTCAAAGCCTTGCGGGATGCGGGTGCAACTGCAGTTCACATGAGAATTTCTTCGCCACCGGTGACTCATCCTTGTTTCTACGGGATCGACACCGACAATCAAGATCAGTTGATTGCTGCTACTAAGTCTGTCGCAGAAATCGGCACCCAAATAGGGGTAGATTCTTTGGCTTTCTTGAGTTGGGATGGAATGCTAAGGGCGACTAACGAAGACCCGATGAGTTTTTGTTCGGCGTGTTTCACTGGTGATTATCCGATCGACGTTCCAGAAATGGTAAAACGGTCTAAGCTCATATTAGAAAAAGCTGGAACCTAGAAAATCCAAAAGCGAGAAAGCGATCGCCCGTCACTTTCCGCAATTTATGGATTTTCAAGTTTTTCTGGTAAGTCATTGCCAGAATGTGTGTAGAAATGTTACATTAACTTAGCTTTAGCAATTCTTGCAGAATTTGTGAACTGTAGTGAACAGTCGCTTGGGTAGAACTTGTGTGAAACCCAACCCTCGGATTGGAGATTGGAGATTGGAGATTTGAGATTTGTGCTTGAATCTAAAATCGCCAATCTAAAATCGATGGTTTTTCCCTACACTCTCGTTCACAATTCCTGCTCGAAACGCTGTATGCTACCTGCAGACTGGAGGTAGTTCCTCCAGATGTCCACTCTCAGATTGAAGTCGCATTTCGCACCAACAACGGGCACATGAGATTTTTTCAGATAACAGGGTCGATCGCACTAATTTTTCCCACACAAGTATTCCACAAGCCAACTTGCTTGAGAATCGCGGACGGGCTATTCATGCGAACTAAATAACTTTAGAAACCCTTGCAGAGTAAAAATATGGCTCCTTGCAGGTTGAATGTTACCTCACCTGCATAGGCGATACAACCCCCCGACTCCTGTCCGGGAGAGCCAAAAAATTTAGATATTAGTTAACCCCCCAGATTCATCTGTGGAGTGAATCTAAAATCTAAAATCTAAAATCTAAAATCGATTGACTGTTAAAAGAAGGCGGAATGCGGTTTCTCAAGTCAGCTTAAATCGGAAACTTCGTGCAATCAAATACTGTTCTCAATCAGCCGAGCAATCCAGGCTCATCCTCTCGTACAACAGAGTTACCTTTTACTCTTCAAGATATCAAGGCAGCCATTCCAGCCCACTGTTTTGAGCCCTCGGCATGGAAATCTCTGGCTTATTTCTTTTTAGATATTGGCATCATCGCAGGTTTGTATGCGATCGCCTACACCCTCGATTCCTGGCTCTTTTATCCAATCTTTTGGTTGATGCAAGGAACCATGTTTTGGGCATTGTTTGTAGTGGGCCACGACTGCGGACACGGTTCATTTTCTAAGAGCAAATGGCTCAACAACCTGATCGGGCACCTCTCCCACGCTCCAATTCTCGTACCCTTCCACGGTTGGCGGATTAGTCACAGAACCCACCACGCAAATACAGGCAGCTTAGATAACGATGAAAGCTGGTATCCGGTATCGGAAAGCAAATACAATCAAATGCCTTGGTACGAAAAGCTGGGACGCTTTTATTTGATGTTATTTGCCTACCCAATTTATCTATTTCGGCGATCGCCCGATCGGGTAGGTTCTCACTTCATGCCCGGTAGCCCGATTTTCCGTCCGTCCGAAAAATGGGATGTGTTGACAAGTTCCGCATCCTTGGTACTGATGGTAAGCTTTTTAGGCGCGCTAACCTATCAGTTTGGTTGGCTGTTTTTACTCAAGTTCTACTTGGTTCCCTATGTAGTGTTCGTGATGTGGCTGGATTTGGTAACATTCCTGCACCACACTGAGGCGGATATTCCTTGGTACCGCGGAGATGATTGGTCTTTCTTGAAAGGTGCATTGTCTACGATCGATCGCGACTACGGAATCATCAATTCCATCCATCACGATATCGGCACCCACGTAGCCCACCACATTTTCTCGACAATGCCGCACTATCACTTGAAGGAAGCAACGGAAGCAATTAAACCAGTGTTGGGCGATTATTATCGCAAGTCAACCGATCCAATTTGGAAGAGCTTTATTCGCTCTTACTGGGATTGTCATTTTGTCTCCGATACAGGTTCTGGAGTTTACTACGAATCACCTAACAGTCGGCGATCTGCTGAAGTTAAGTAGTTTAAGTCAACAAGAGAATACGTAAAAACTCGGCTTCTTAAAGAAACCGGGTTTTTCTTTTTTGCGCGTGTTTGATAATAAGATGTTCCACATCTGGAGGGGTGACAAGCCGCCCCAAACCCAGAGGTCTCTTCGGGAGCATCTCAGTTTTGCATTTACAGTGCGAGCGTCCCCGCTCGCGTATTGTACAATACGCGAGCGGGGACGCTCGCACTACAATAAAAAAATGCTTTTTACAAAACTGAGATGCTCCCAGTCTCTTCTTTGTGGAACAGGCGGGAAAGCCTGTTACGAAAAAATATATCAGCAACTGGTTTGTACCCCAAACATCCGGGATAGCCGACAGTTTTTAAATTTAAGACTGCGATTTTTCCACAGCTTGTATTACTACTTCAGCCTTTGCAGTCCAACCAATAATACCGCCTTGGGCGCGAATCATATCGATCGCACTCTGTTTAAACTCTGGAAAGTAGCTGGCTGTAGCATCCTCAACAAGTAAACATTCAAACCCCCGATCGTTAGCCTCACGCATAGTTGTCTGAACGCAAACCTCAGTCGTGACTCCAGTAAAAATTAGGTGAGTAATCGCTTTTTCACGCAGTATTAATTCCAAATTAGTGTGATAAAAAGCCCCCTTACCTGGTTTATTAATTACTATTTCATCAGGCATAGGTGTCAATTCTGGGATAATTGAATTCCCCGGCTCACCCAAAATTAAAATTCGTCCCATCGGGCCTCGATCGCCAATTTTCAGTTTACTTTGACCCCGCTTTTGCTTAGAGGGAGGACAATCAGAAAGGTCAGGTTGATGACCTTCAATAGTGTGAACAATAGGGAGATGGCGATCGCGAAATGCCTCTAACAACTGCTTTACCGTTGGTACGATCGCCTGTAATTGGCTGACATCATTGCCTAAAGCTTCACCAAATCCCCCAAGCTCCAAAAAATCTCGCTGCATATCGATGATAACCAAAGCCACACCGCCAGAGACTGGCAGTTCATAATCATAAGGTTGGGCAGATATTAAGACCATAGCGATATAGGTTTTTCCCAAATTACTAGGACTATGCAGCCAGCTTGGCTGACAACACTGTGGTTACTGTTAGGCGGGTTAATGACAAAGGTTCCGGCTTGGTGTTCGCCATTTTGGTCAGTTTGCGATCCAGTTAGTACATAAATATGTTCAAAACCAGTATGCGTGTGCCTTGGGACACTTGCTCCCGGCTGATACCGCAATAGAGCAGCAGCCGATCCACTTTGGTTGTCACCATAAAGTCGGTAGATTTCAACCCCATCACGAAATGGTTGCCAAGCCAACTCATTCTGCCACGTCGCGATATTAGGTAAATCCTTAAGGATAAAAGCTTGGTTCAGTAGTTCAGTCATAAAAGCCTCGCGGTAACTTGGAAACCCAGTGGCTTTAGCCCTGGGAGGAAAAGGGACACGGGATACTAAAGTATCCCGTCAACAGTCTTAAAACCCATAATTGTACCCATCCTTTTGATGAATAGAAGAACAATATTTGTGATTGATTCCTTGGACTAATCCTTGGGCTGTTGACACATTAAAACTGCCAGATGAGCGGACAGCCACTCGGCCCGTATAAGTACCCATCTTTTTGCCCGAAGTAACAAGGGCTTTTACAATATCCCCTGTCTGGAAACCCTTAACAAACTTAAACCTAGGAACGTACCTAGAAGGGAATCCAAATTTATCCGTGCGGCACATTTGCCTTGAACCATGCCCCGTGGCTTTGATATTTAAAGGCTGATTCGCTGACACGGAAATTTCAGGTGTATTGCCTACGCAAGCAGCATCAAAGAAGTGGGTTTTTGGCAGTTCTAAGCGTATGCGATTGAATTTAGTCAACCCGCCAGAGCCTGTAACAATCTTTTTACCTGTCGCTTTTAATCGATTGAATAAAGCCCATCGAGTCGAGTTAACAGCAGTGGCATCCTTCAACGGACGTTTAGCTTGTTCCACAATTTTTTTCAAAACATCGGGTTTTTTTGCTAAGAATATCTTGATGTCTTTAGTCCCTTTTTTTGTGTTACAAGGTTCGCAAGCTAAGCATAGGTTAGATATTCTATTAGTTCCGCCCGACGCTCTAGGATGAATGTGTTCAACTTGTAGCGGTACATTCTCTATGCCACAGTAAGCGCACCGCCTATCCCATTTGGCAAGAAGATACTCGCGGACTTCGTAGCCTTGCAACTCTCCTTGTTGATACTCAATCCCTGAAATCTCTGGGTTTTCCATTTTTTGTAAATCAAACCTAACCAATTCCTGAAAAATCGTCTTAACGGGTGCAAGCTTTGATAGTTTGTTGACCCAAGTTAAGGTCGTATCTACTCGGTGCTGGAGGCTGGGAGCCAACCAACCTTTGGATCTAGTTCGGTTCAAAAATCTCGCTTGGCGATACCTTGTCTGGCGACTTCTGCGGTTGCGTCGCAGAGAACGACGCGACTCTAGCAATGCCTTAATTGCTTGAGGGCGATGGGTTAATTCGGCTACCCAGATTAGATGGGAATTCAGAAGCAGAGCAAACCCCGTAACTTTTGAACCGGGGTCAATCTTTAAAGTAACAAGCTGCGGGTCTTGAGCTACCTTTTTTCTCAAAATTAGAGTGAAAGGATAAAGCCTAAACACTTTACATTTGCCAACCTTTAACAGTTTGCGTGCCAAAGATGGTTTGCATGGTGTTAGTGGTTTGCGGTTAGCATCTAGAACAAAAACGTAATTTGGTTGGATAGACATTGTTGTGTCCCTTCGATTTCTCGTAAAGTTCGCTTTGCCAATGTTATAAGGGCTTTTTACGCTTGCAACACTATTCCAGTGACCTTAGAATTGTTTAATTGCAAACAACAGAGCGGAAAACTAGCGTCGCATTTTCCGGTGTATTGACCCCAACAACGTAGCCACTTAAGGCTTAGGCGGGTAAGCACGGCTTCAGCAAATAAACTGAAGCCCCGTGTCTTTAGACCGGGGTTGCTTACAGGTATTCCAAAATTGATTAGTGTCCTGCCATACTCTTACCTATCTGAACAAAATCTGCATCTGCGATCGCACTTTCATAAGTAAAATTCCCGCCACTGATTACCAAAACCCGATCGGACAACTTCAGCAGTTCATCTAAATCTTCGCTCACCAATAACACAGCTACACCTCGGTTGCGAGCCTCAATAATCTGACCGTGAATATACTCCACAGCAGCAAAATCAAGACCAAAGCAAGGATTCGCGGCAATTAGTAACTTAATATGTTCGGCAGAGAGTTCCCGCGCTAACACTGTGCGCTGTACATTTCCCCCCGACAGATTGCCGATAGGCGTATCTGGCGAAGGCGTTTTAATTTTGAAAGTATTAATTAAGCTCTTAGCCGCCTGCCTAATTTCTTTCAGGATGAGTAAGATACTTGCTTTAGCTTGGGGAGGGCGGTCAAACGTCCGCAGCGCTAAATTTTCAGCTACACTCATGTGTGGCACACAAGCATTATGAAGGGGTTCTTCTGGTAGTGCGAAAACCTGATGTTTAAACATCTCGGCTCGTGTTGCCGTATAAACTTCGCCATTAACCAGCACATCTCCACCTGTAGCAGAACGCTGACCAGCCAACACCTCCACCAGTTCCCGCTGACCATTGCCAGAGATACCTGCAATCCCAACAATTTCGCCACTGTGAACTGTGAGATTTATTCCTGTCAATACCTCCATACCGTTGTCTTTATTGGCATGAAGGTCTTTAACTTCAAGAATAGGAATAGTCGTTGGGGGGGCTATCTTTTCAACTTGTGTTGGCTCACGCCTTTCACCCATCATCATTTCAGACATATCCGAGACAGTCAGATCCTTTACCAAACCCTGACCTGCAAACTTCCCTTTACGCAGCACCGTGATGCTATCGCAAAACGCCATCACTTCCCGGAATTTGTGGCTGATAATTAACACGCTTAATCTTCCGGCAGTAACTTCTGCGCGCAGTAAACCTAAAACCTCATCCGCTTCCTGCGGAGTCAGCACCGAAGTAGGTTCGTCCAGAATCAAGATCCGACTCTGAAGATATATCTGTTTAAGAATTTCTAGCTTTTGTTTTTCCCCAGCAGCTAATTGAAAGACCGGGGTATCTAGAGGAACTCGGAAAGGAGCAGTTTTCATAAAAGCCTTTAACTGCTCGTACTCTGCTTTCCAGTTAATCAAATTAGGGCTATCAAAGCGGGACAAAACCAGATTTTCCGCTACAGTCATCGCAGGCACAGAGGTGAAGTGCTGGTAAACCATGCCAATGCCGTACTTATGAGCATCGCGAGGGCTTGCGATCGCAGTTTCCTGCTTATCAATCAAAACTTGGCCTGAAGTAGGAGTATAGAAACCCATCACACATTTAACAAGGGTACTTTTGCCGGCTCCGTTCTCGCCCAGCAAAGCATGAAACGTCCCTGGTTTTAGCGTCATTGAGAAGTTATCAAGTGCAGTCATCGTGCCAAACCGCTTAGTCATGTTAACCACCTCTAGTTCTGGTGGTTGAATAAAGTTTTGAGTTGTGAAGTTTGAGTCTTGACTGTCTAGATAATTTTGAGTATTTAGTGCTGAGTTTTTGGCTAGAGAGTCTTTCACTTCTGTCATGTTTTTATCTCCTGTAAAGTTTTCAGTTTATCGGCTATTTATGAGATTTGATTCTTTAGTTAGATGGCTGGATTCATTTCAATGCTTGAACTATTTACTTTTTGTTTCCTCAAAATTAAACACTTAAAGCTTTGATAAATGCTTCTGAATCAGCAACAGTTCCAAACACTCCTCCCTGCATCTGAATCATCTTAAGTGCCGCCAAATGGTTGCCATAATCTGTTGCGCCCGTACAGTCAGATAAGAGCAAACATTCATAACCGCGATCGTTTGCATCTCGCATTGTGGTATGGACGCAGACATCGGTTGTAATGCCAGCCAAAACAATATTTTGAATGCCTTTGCGTTTCAGTAGCAGATCTAAATCCGTGGCATAGAAGGAGCCTTTTCCAGGCTTGTCAATCACCGCTTCACCAGGCAAAGGCGCGAGTTCTGGAATGATTTCCCACCCTGCTTCACCTCGAACGAGAATTCTACCGCAGGGGCCGGGATCGCCAATTCCGGCGTTAATTTGGCGCGATCGCCACTGCTTGTTTTCTGGTAAATCTGCTAAGTCGGGGCGGTGTCCTTCGCGGGTGTGCATGATATGGAAGTGCTTCGCCCGTGCCACTTCTAAGACTTGCTTGATTGGCTCAATAGGAGCGCGAGTCAGTGACAAGTCGTAGCCCATCTTGTCAACATATCCACCAATGCCGCAGAAATCAATTTGCATATCAATTATCAGCAGCACCGTATTTTCTGGGCGCAAATCGCCATTGTAAGGATAAGGATATGGTTCAGCTTCTACAAAACGTCCCATGTTTATCTCCCTTGCGATAAATTCCTGTTTTACGTGTTAGTTCCTAAAGATCCAGGCGCGCCTGTCAAAGTTCGTTTCGGCGAACAAGTAATAATCATGATCGCCAGCGTCAGGATGTAGGGCGAAGCATTGAATAAGTAGTAATAGGAATCTACCCCTACTGATTGCAAAGCGGGGCCGATCGCCTGTGCTCCCCCAAATAGCAACGAGGCATATAAGCACTGAACTGGATTCCAACGGGCGAAAATTACCAGCGCTACCGCCATGAGTCCTTGACCGCTAGAGATGCGTTCTGTCCAACTACCGGGATAGTAAAGGGATAAATAAGCACCACCAATTCCAGCTAAGAAACTACCCGCGATAATGCAGAGCACACGAACTTTATTAATGGAGATTCCCATTGCTTTGGCCGCATCGGGACTATCCCCAACTGCACGAATGAATAACCCCCAGCGAGTTGATTTAAAGAACCACTGCATTAAAGGTGCGATCGCTACACCTAACAAAAATAGGGGACAAATTTGTAGCGCTGATTGCACCGAAGGCAGATGACTCCAAGCACCCAGAGGTAAACTAGGCAACTGGGTGGCACTTGGTTGAATAAAAGGTTTGCCAAAAAAGAAAGCAATGCCGCTACCAAAAATAATCATGGCGATGCCTACGGCAATGTCGTTTACTTTTGGTTGTATGCACAGCCAAGCGTGGATACAACCTAGTACCATGCCCGCTAAACCAGCGGCTAAAACACCTAACCAAGGCGATCCAGTCTGATAAGAAATAGCATAGGCACTCATCGCACCGGTTAACAGTGTCCCTTCTAACCCCAAATTAATCTTGCCGCTTTTTTCAGTTAGGCATTCGCCCAAACTGACGAACAAAAACGGAGCGCTACCCCGCAAAGTTCCTGCCAAGATACCTAATGGTACTCCCCACCAACCTAATACTTCTGCTGCCATTGTGGATTCCTCCGATTTGAGATTTTGGCTTAACGTATTGCTTAGTTAGACAGTGGCTACTGATGGCTGCTCGCTAGAAGGTGGCTGCTGAGGACTATCGGTTGACTGTTCTTTGAAAAATGGCAAACGTCCGTAGAGCGATTCGCTATACAGAACTACCAAAAAGACCAAACCTTGGAACACTAAAACCGTTGCATCGGGCAGTCCATGTGCTCGTTGCAAGATGCCACCACTAGCAAGAATGCCGCCAAGCACAATTGCCACAATAGTCGCAGCAAGAGGGTTGTGTCGAGCAATGAATGCAACTAAGATACCGCTGTAGCCATAGTTAGCATTAAGTGATTCGTTAGCTCGACCATGCACGGCTGCGACTTCCACCATGCCGGCTAAACCCGCACAAGAGCCAGCTAGGAAACAGATTGCCATTGTCAACTTGCCTACAGGAAGTCCGGCAATTCGAGCAGCGCGGATGTTACCTCCTGCTGTCCGCGCTGCAAAGCCAAATGTAGTACGCTGGATCAGGAAGTAGGCGATCGCACAAGCAACCAACCCATAAATTAGACCGTAGTGAACGCGGGTTCCTGGAATATTTCCTAACATATTCACATCAGGAATCGGGTAACTAGAAATTTTATTGACACTGCTGGGGTCACGCATCACGCCGCCGACTAAATGATTCAGCAGGGCGATCGCAATATAGTTCAACAACAAGCTGCTAATTGTCTCATTCACTGCCCGGTAATAGCGCAAAGCTCCCACTGCACCAATCCACACACCTCCACAGACAATTGCTGCCAGCGCCATTGCAATTTGGACTAACGTCGGCGGTGCAGAAGATAAAGCCAGTCCAGCGGCTACAGCCCCCAGACCCCCAACTACTAAAGCGCCTTCGTTGCCGATAATCACCAACCCCAAACGGGCAGGCAAAGCCGTACACAGGGAACTCAACATCAACGGGGCAGCCCTGATCAGAGTGTTTTGGAATGAATGCCAACTGCCAAACGCTGCTTTGTAGATTGAGGCATAGACAGCAAAGGGATTAGATCCAGCCGCAGCACAAAAAATTCCAAACAATACCAATGAGAAGAGGATGGCGGCGATCGGGATACCAACCGCTTCCAAAGTTGTACGCCAGTTTTGACGGTTAATCATCATCATAATAAAACATGAATTACTAAGAAAATGATGAGTGTTGAATGAAAAACTTGCTTGTATAGCAGTTGCCGACGGGCGTGAAATACTTTCTTAGGAATGAGAATTAAATAACTTACAATGCGTGATAGTTCTTGTGGGATGGGCGTCCCGCCCGTCCAGAAAGGGCGGGCTATAAGCCCAACCCCTACTCCCCACAAACTTCTGTAAATTATTTAATTCGCGATCCTAATTAACTCGTAACTTTGCCGATGACGCCTGATGCCAGCCAATTCATCTTTTCTAGTTCTGCGTCTTGCTGCTTGTAATCCTTACCTTCAGCAATCACAACTTTCCCGGTGTTATCTTTTATTTCCCCCTTATAAATGACCATGCTGCCATCAAGAAACTTACTCTTAGCAGCATCAGCATCCTTTTTCGCTTCGGCAGTTACGGCGCTACCGTAGGGCGACAGCTTCAAAAAACCATCCTTCAAACCACCACGTACTAAATGGGGAATGCCTCCGTTCATTAGCGTCTTGCCAGCATTAAGCATTTCAGCATACTTAGAATAGACATTCGTCCAGTCCCACTCGGCACCTGTTAAATATCCTTTGGGCGCAAGTTGGGCTTGACTCGCATGGTAGCCAGTACAGAAAATGCCTCGTTTCTCAGCGGTTTCTATCACCACTTTGGGGCTATCTACGTGACAGGTAATTACATCAACACCCTGGTCAGCCATACTATTAGCAGCATCAGCTTCTTTAACAGGCAAAGACCAATCTCCTGTAAAAATCACCTGAGTTGTAACGTCTGGCTTAATGCTACGTGCCCCTAAGGTAAAGCTATTGATATTGCGTAATACTTGCGGTATGGGTTTAGCAGCAATAAATCCTAATTTTCCGGTTTTAGAGGCGTGGGCGGCAACAATGCCTGCTACATACTCACCCTCATCAATGTAGCCAAAATAGCTGCCAACGTTATTTGGATGTTTACCTTCCTGATAAAGTCCACCGCAGTGAAAGAATTGTACCTCCGGGTAATCCTTTGCCAGTTTCAGAATATGCGGGTCAAAGTACCCGAAGGACGTAGGGAACAGAACTGTTGCCCCATCTTGTTCGATCATGTTCCTCATGGTTTCTTGTACCGATGTAGTTTCAGGAACATTTGCTTCCTCTACGGTTTTTACCCAGGCTAATTTTGAAACCCCAGCGTTCCCTTCGGCTTGGGCTTGATTGTAGCCGTAGTCATCTTTGGGGCCAACATAAATAAATCCCATCACAATTGGCTTATCTTTTGCAGCCGAGTTTGCTTGAACCTCTTTAGCAGGAGTACATCCAGTCCAAAGGCGCGAGGTGACTGCAAACGCTGTAGTAGATAAAATCCCACGAATTACTTGACGCCGAGGTATAAACAATGACTTTTGGGTACTCATTCTCTATGTTCTCACTAAAAGTATTTAAGAGGAATTCATAGCTAAGCTGTAACGCTTATACTTGCTGGGACTTGCTAGATAGATTCACGCTACATTTGCCAGCTTTTATTCGAGCTATTCAGCAATGAGATTAAATGCGTTAATAACTATTTACATTCACATCACATCGTGAATTCAATGAAAAAGATACATGGTAAACCAAAACTAATTCTAATATAAAATTAGTTTTTGCTGGAAAGGTTCTTTTAGGAAAGTCGAATCCCCTAAAAATTAATGATGTTTATCATATCCCAATTACTTTTAGTGGTAACTTTTTTTATAAAAACTTAATAATATTCGCCAAATTGTCTCCCAAAAAGTTCGCTAGAAACAAAATTAAACAATAATGTTCACCACAAACAAAAAATAATTTTTGAGTTCGGACAGGCAACTAGCTTTTTAGTCTTGGACGCAACTTAAAAATAAGTCTAGGCTGAATCAAAAACAATAGAAATCCATATTATAAAATCAGAAAAAATGTTATTGATTTCTAATAAGAGTCAATAATCCGAGCAAGTTTTATGAGGACTGAAGTCTTCACTACCAACTCTATAACGGTTCTTGTACCGGAGATGTTGCACCATTCTCAATAAGCTTTTTATGAACAGGCTTTTCGGCCTGTTCCACAAGAAAATTCAGTCTTTGTGGAACAGGCCGAAAAGCCTGTTCTTGAGAATGGTGCTCTGGGCGTGAGTTGTACCGGAGTTGACACTCCCCAGCCTAAAGGCGTGGGGATTCTTAATTCATCGACTGACCTTTAAGCGCTATGTCCTTTCGGCACTTCTTAAACCTTTCAACCGTACAAAATACCAATTGACGAGTTCAACTCACAGCAACCCGCCTAGGGTCTATCTCCAAAAGCGTACTAGGATATTTACCTAGAGTTCGGGTATGCCCTACCCTACTTAACAAGACTAAATAGTTTGTTTCTCTGGTTAAAGGAACTGTGTTAAGCCCCTAGCTGTTTATAGAGTTTTCGCCACTCTTTGTCCCCCGGTTTACGCGCCAAAGTGTGTCGTTAACTGTTTTTATGCACGATGGCGCAGGAGTTTAACCTTGACTACTCTAGTCTACTAGAAATTTCCTGAGTTTTAGGAAGGGATTTAAGAAATTAAAGCCGTCCTAGAAGGACAGGGTTTTAGACCCAATTTCCTTGATAATATTACAGATTGCCTTTAAGCCCGATCGCCGTAACAATAGTCCACGCATCTACCAACAGCAGCAGCAGCGTACATAAAAGTAAAATAAGATACATCCAAGGCTGGGACAAAGGGCGGACATCTCTAGTATCAATACCTGTTTTTGCTTCCACCAAACCGACTAATTTACCAAATCCAGCCACTCGCATGGGCAACAAATAACCTTCACCCGAATGACTCAAAAAATAGTAAACTAAACCTCCTTGACCAGTCGATCGAGGTTTGAGAGCTTTTACCTCAGTCCAAGGTAGCGACCAACCCTTGCGAAAAAAACGCGGAAACCATTTGGGATATGTGACTTCAATCCCTTCCTCGCTCAAAATTACCCTTTCACTGAGCACGCCGTACAAGCCCACAGCGCCGACAACAATTGCCGCCCAGAGTGCGGCCGGGGGAACCGGTGCTTTCGTTACTTCCGACAAAAAGGGCAAGGGAATTGTCAGGGCTGTGTACAAGCTCAACAGCGTGATTCTAATCAGGGGAGAAAGCCGGAATACCGCCGGCTCAAATACTGGGGCAGAAGATGGGGAAGAGGCAAGAGGTTGTGCTGACATGGCTGACATTCGAGAAGCTGTTTAATGATATTTTTGCACAGTTGTCGAGCCCGCCAACACAACTCAGGGAAATAGGAAAAACCGGACAATATTTCCAGTTGTGAGTTTTGATCTAAAATTCATTTCAGAAACTTTGATTCTTAACTGTTGAGTTTTTACCGCTTTGCAGAAGTTGGAATTTTGAGCGCGGAGTTATCAATTAACTGACAATTTATAACTCAAAACTCACAACAGCGATTAATCGACGGCGGTTAGTGCCGGTACAGTCAAAGGTTCTGAGATTTCTCGGGATTTGGGGCGGCCGGTCATGGCTGTTCGATCGCCCTGAACTGCCTCTCGCGATCTGCTAGGATGGACGTTTGAATAGGGGCCTTCGTTAATCTGCAAGCGATCGCAAGGAATTTTATCCGACAAAATTGCACTGGCCATCATCCCGGTGTGAATTTCCAATGCTGCAGCGGGCATCGCTTCAAACACTAAGCGCTGTCCGGGAAAAACTACTCGTTCAAAGTACCAGTTAGGAATGTTGGCGATGCGAGCAATCTGAATCTGACTGGTGGCATTGACGTAGCAGCACAGAATCTTGCTGTCGGTGTCTGAGGGTACGGGGTCAAGAATTTGAGCCATAACTGCTGAGGGAGCCTTGCCTAAAAGTTTTAGTTATCTTCTCAGGCTAACACTAGGCGATCCCGGCTACTGTAAAGCCGACTACCAACTCCCGAATACATGAGAGAGCGATCGAACTTAAATTAAAATCTAACCGGATAAATATCTGCTTTTTGACTCCTAGCTGGGATTTTTATTCAAAATACGCTGTATTGACTTAAAAATTAGCTTTTTTCTGCTGCTCTCGCCGATCGACACCAACAAGCTCGGCTTTTAGCCAGTTTAAAAAAATTTAAGAATATTTAATGTCAAATTGCGAAAATTAGACATATTGTAAAGTTATATTAAAAGAATATTAACATAGCTGAAAAAGTTCCACTTTAGGATATGGCAATCATGGAAAACCGAGAAAACCGAGTCCTGTACGTTCGCCTCCCTTGCAATCCGATTTTCCCGATCGGAGTTGTCTATCTTTCGGATCACGTACACAAGCTGTTTCCCGATGTCGAACAACGCATTTTCGATTTAGGTGCCGTACCCCCCCTGGATTTCGCTAAAGCTTTGGATGCCAGCATAGACGAGTTTAAGCCGACGCTGCTGGTTTTCTCTTGGCGGGACATTCAAATTTACGCGCCCGTGGGCGGCAGGGGCGGCAACCCGTTGCAAAATGCCTTCGAGTTTTACTACGCCAAAAATCTGCTGATCAAGTTCCGGGGAGCACTCGGAGGACTGCGTTTAGCAGCGTCTTACTACACCGAACTCTGGCGCAATTTGGGACTGATTAAGCGTGGATTGAAGCGGGCCCGGAAATACCGCCCCGAAGCTCGTGCAGTGGTCGGAGGCGGTGCTGTGAGCGTGTTTTACGAGCAGTTGGGCCGCAGTTTGCCCACGGGAACTGTGGTTTCGGTGGGAGAAGGCGAAGCTTTGCTGGAGAAGTTGATTAAGGGCGAAGATTTGGCAGATGAAAGATGTTATGTGGTGGGCGAAACTGTGCCGCGCGCGAAGCTAATTCACGAAAAACCAGCCAACATCGAGAAAAGTGCTTGCGACTATAACTACATCGAAACCATTTGGCCGGAATTTTCCTATTATCTACAGGATATGGACTTCTACGTCGGAGTGCAAACCAAGCGCGGCTGTCCTCACAATTGCTGTTACTGCATTTATACGGTGATTGAAGGGAAACAAGTGCGGATCAATCCGGCGGATGAGGTGGTGGCGGAGATTCGGCAATTGTACGATCGAGGTATCCGCAATTTCTGGTTTACCGACGCTCAATTTATCCCCGCACGCAAATTCATCGACGATGCAGTTGAATTATTGCAAAAAATCATCGCCGCCGGCATGGACGACATACACTGGGCTGCTTACATCCGTGCGGACAATCTCACACCAGAGTTGTGCGATTTGATGGTAAAAACGGGGATGAATTACTTTGAAATCGGCATCACCAGCGGTTCCCAGGAACTGGTTCGCAAAATGCGGATGGGCTACAACTTGCGAGTAGTTTTGGAAAATTGTCGCGATTTAAAAGCAGCCGGTTACAACGATGTGGTTTCCGTGAATTACTCGTTTAACGTCATTGACGAAACCTTTGAAACCATCCGGCAAACTATTGCTTATCACCGAGAATTAGAGCGGATTTTCGGAGCCGATAAAGTAGAACCCGCGATTTTCTTTATCGGGTTGCAGCCGCACACAATTTTGGAAGAATACGCCTTTAAAAAGGATATTCTGCAACCTGGTTACGATCCCATGAGTTTGATGCCTTGGACAGCGCGCAAGTTGCTGTGGAATCCCGAACCTTTGGGTTCGTTTTTCGGGCAAATTTGTTTAGAAGCTTGGCAGCGTAATTCCAATGATTTCGGCCGCGAAGTGATGGCAATTTTGGAGGAAAAACTCGGCTGTGCGGATTTGGAAGAGGCATTAACCGCGCCTGTGGAAATCAAAGACAAACAGTTGGCAGCAGTTAATTAATTAATTACCAGGTTCGCAGTCAGGACGACCGTCCTTGAAAAAAGGGGAAATGGAAGAAAAAATGTGTTTTCTGTTTCCCTTTTTATTATTCAATAAATAGGTAAGTGCAAATAAACATTACCGTGTAATATCAAATCCGCCCTTCATCGTCCTGTATTCATCTCTCTGTTCTCTGACCGAAAGCATCCAGGATACCCGCCACGTGATTCATTCCTTCGCAGACTCAGGACGGAGAAATAAAAAACCTGTATGCGATAAACAAGCCCCCGAATTTATCCGTGGGGTCAATTCTTTAATCTAAAATCTAAAATCTAAAATCTAAAATCGATTGACTCTGCGTTCTCTGCGTTCTCTGCGGTTTAATCATTCCAATGCAACCGGAATTGATATAACAGAGTCAGTTCGCGACATGGGGGCGCTTATTCCCGGTTTCTAGGAAAATCAAAGGTTTAGTAACGAGAAATATATGAAGAAACCCGGTTTCTCAGCTCAGCGTGAACAAGTCATAAAATCTTAAAAATGTCATAAATACAAGAGATTGCTTTCCTGCGATCGCATTGACATACTTATGTATTTTCACTGGTGTAGAGTGCAGAGTTCGCACCTTACTTAAACCGACGGTGTACCCTTTTCCCTGCACCTCTCACCTCTGATATTAAATATTATTAATATCCAGCAAAGATCGCTTAAGATGTAATTATATAGTTAAAACCAGGAGTGACAAGATGTTTTGTAAAGATAGAGTTAAGGGCATTAAAGGAGTAGTTCTAGTTATGGCGGGGATTAGTGCGATAGGCTTTTTGACCGCCTCAGCAGAAGCAACTGCACTAAATCAACCGATTGACCCAGTTCGGGCGATCGCACCCAACACTTTGGGCAATAATCAACCGCTGCAAATTGCTCAAGTTGAGGGATGTCCGAGGGCCCAAATGGTGCAATTTTTCGCAACGGCCAACTTTTCTATATACATTTGCAAAACCCAGGAAGGCGATATTTTTTACCGCGGCGTCAGCAAAATAAATGGCACCCAAATCAATGTCATGCAAGTAACAGCAGGTGATGACGGAAGTTATGAAGCGACTAACGGCAATATTATCTACTCGATTAACCCCGATCGCCTGCAAGTCCGCCAGAATGGTAAGGTAATTTTGACCGAAGCTGTCATTAAGTAGCACTAAGTGTTATTCAACGATCGATCGGATTAATTTAGGGTACATTTTATTAGCTGAACTCAAACAAATTGCAGATTATTTCAAAGTTAGGCATAATTATAAGAATAAAAGTCTGTATTATCAAAAGAGCTATCGGATTATGCCTTACAGTCAATTCACAATTACTAGAGCTAAAAAAGACTTTCAGTTAACTATCGTGGAGGAAACTCGGTTTTTTCCAGAGGTAGAATCAATTAATCCCAGTCCGAGATTGAGTAGCGAATTAGAAGATTTGCCTTGGACGATCGCAGTTGGTTCAGAAAAAGCCAGATCGGAAGCCATTGTCTACCCAGTTTTGCAAGAAGTCCGGCGCTTGATGAACCGCCAAATCAGTTTATTTTCGGGACGGGAATTCAATGTTGACCCCAGTTGCGATCTCACCGGATACGTGGATTTTTTAATTAGCCGATCGCCCGAACAGCTTACCGTAGAAGCACCCGCGATTGTAGTTGTGGAAGCAAAAAAAGCCGATCTGAACGAAGGTATCGGTCAATGTATTGCTGAAATGGTAGCGGCACAGCGCTTTAACGAAGCAGCAGAACACCCGATCGCCACTATTTACGGTTGTATCAGCAGCGGCACTCAATGGCGTTTTCTCAAGCTTTCAGGAACAACAGTGACGATCGACCTTACCGATTATCCACTGCTTCCGGTGGAAACCATTTTAGGATTCTTGGTGTGGATGGTTCAACAAGATTAGCTAGATTTAACTGATCCAGTAAAAAATAGGATTTCCCACGAAACCCAAAGTTTTTAGAACTTGCTTGAAAACCTCGCTGTCAACTGTCAACTGTCAACTGTTTGTTCAAATATCTTTCAATTAGGACGATCGCCACTATATCGTCCACTGGCTTCGGTGGCGTCCGCATTCCCTGGGGAATCAAGCGAGAAAGTCCAGTCGGAGGGTACATTTGCCAGTAGCGTTCCCTCGCTTCTAAACTGCTGTACCTCTCGTCCACCTGAACAATTTTTATCAAAGGCGACAAACTCTGCGTCAGTTTTTGTTTCCAACTCTTAGAAGTCGTTTGATCTCCGATTACCAATAACTCAATGGGAAACTGTTCGCACAAAGATTGAATCGTAGATATGGCTGATTCTGACTGCACAACTTGATGGTAGCAGACGCTTCTGTCTCTACCCATGACGGCGATGCCGCACTTGTCTTTACCCGGATCGAAACCTAAAATCATATTTATGAGTCCTGTGTTAATAGGTTTGTAGTTGCGATCGAGCGCCAGTCAACTCAATCGCCAACTTATATCTAATCTGACACTTGCATTCTTGAATGTCTCAAAATCTTTGCGGGCGATCGCACTTATTTTACTTGACTTTTTTGTGGGATTGACATATTATATCATCATGGGAATCCGTGCGGCCATATAATGCCTAAAATCAGAAACCGGGTTTTTGCCACAATCTTTGCTACCCCGTTTTGATTTATCGAAAAAACCCGGTTTCTTTGACTCCCCGCGCAAAAACCCGGTTTCTCTCACCCCTGTGCAGGCGGTGCGTCGCTATGAAATTGTCGATTTGATTTGCAAATTGCAGATGGCGACGCACCCTACTATTTTGAATCGCGTGCAAAGATGAGTGCAAAAAAAAATTAAAGCGCCCTGACGCACGCAAAAGGGGAAAGATGAAATAGTGCAAAGGGAAAAAGGGAAACAGGATAAAGGGCAAAGAAGAGTCCTCACAGGGAAGAGGAGAAAACCGGAAGCCGCAGCAAAGCAGCAACGCGAAAACCCAAATTCCTGTTAGAGTCGCCCCCAAGAATGTAGGATCGGTTGGCAGCACGGCAATCGACCGCATCGTAGTCCCACGAACCTCCACGACGCACTTGATTAGGACAACCGGTTGTGTCCCAAGCGCTGCCGAAAGAGGATGCGCCATTGTAGTTATCATGCCAGTAATCCTGACACAATTCCCAAACATTGCCGTGCATATCGTACAAGCCAAACCCATTTGGGGGAAAACTTCCCACCGGAGTAGTTTCTCGGCGGTCAAGTCCTTTCGGCGCAGAAGCGTAAGGATAATAGCCCTGATAATTCACTAAATCTGGAGTAATAGTTTCCCCGAAGTGAAAAGCTGTTGTCGTACCGGCTCGACAAGCATATTCCCATTCGGCCTCACTCGGCAAGTTATAGTTTTTCCCTGTTTTCTCCGACAACTGCTGACAGAAAGAGCGCACAGCCCCCCAACTTACTTTTTCTACAGGTCGTTTCGCACCTCGAAATTCCGATGGGTTATATCCCGTCACTGCTTCCCACTGTTCTTGAGTGATGGGGTATTTTCCTATATAAAAAGTTGGTATAGTTACTTGATGCTGCGGACGTTCGTGATGCCCGCTACCTGCCTCTGTTGTTGGCGAACCCATCATAAATGTGCCTCCGGGAATGTAAACCATTTCGAGCACAACTCCATTACCTAAGTCTTCTCTGAAGTAATGAGCAGAAGACTTTCTACGACTGTTTTCTTTTCCATAGGCATCGACTGTGATGACATCAAATTCAAATACAGGGAGATAGTCTTGAAACGGAGGTTTAGTCTTTAAATCATCTCTATCTTTCAGGAGTAAATAGGCAGCGAATTTCACCTGCATCGATTCATCCTGCAATGCTTGAATTATCAAATCTAAACCTGCTTCTCCATATTTCAGTGCTTCAGAGAGGGCGGCGATTCTCACTTCGACAATGGGTGAGGCTAAGCGGCTTTTAACACCGGGTATGCCTCCGAGTACCGCAGCATCTATGGGAGGAGGATTTTGACCGCCACGGACGGCATCGTATTCTCTGGGTTCATTTTGATTGTCTGACATTACACCGCACGCTCCTGCATTTTAATTGAGCAAAATTTTGTTCTGTGATGTCAATATCTCAGGGTTCGATTCTTATTTTCTTTCTTTGCGCTCTTAGCGGTGCGGTGTGTCGCTGTGAGATTATTGGTGGTGCTTCCAGATTATTGGTGGTGACACACCCTACTAATTGGGTGCGGTGCGTCGATGTGAGATTGTTGGTGGTGCTTCCAGATTTGTGGTGGCGGTGCACCTACGAATGATGTTATATGACGCCACGGATTCCCATGATTAAATGATATGTCAAGGGCGCGAAAAAGTCAAGCAAAATTGTAATTCTATCGCCCAAATTTTTTGCAATAATTCGATAAGTCGATCGCACTTATTATTTAACTTTCACATCTGGGCCGCCCGGTGGTTGTTGTCCGGTGCGAAAAACAACGACTCCGTTTTCAAGAGCAACTAAATCTATTTTAAGCGGGCCGGCGATGTAAGTGACATCTGCTGCGATCGCCTGAACATCCAGCGGTTTATCGTACTGCTGCAAGCGCTCGATAAAACCAGCTAAAGTTTCAACCTGATTGTCGGCCACTTGAACTCTACCGCCGACAACGCCGATCAGGCGAGCGCGAAATTGACAAGCTTCTATCAATTGCAGCAACTGCTGCCGCACCTGTTCGTCGGTCAAAGTCACCGGATCGACAGCAACCCCTGCAATCACATCTCCAGCCCGGAAGACAACTCGATTGATTTCTGCTTCTGCAAATACCTTAATTAGCTTTTCTTCCCGCAGGTAATTAGCGCCGGCAACAATCCGCACCACGTAGTCTTGACCGTCTTTAATCTGACTAATTAGTTGATCGATTTCTGCTTTAGTAATTTGAATAACCTGGTCCCTAACCTTGGTATTTTCCGGCTGCATGAGTCCGACGGTGGTTTTATTTGCTTCTTGCAAAAGCCGATCGATCGCGCCACTTGCCATACCGGGTTCGATAATGCGAACGACGCCAGCCGCTAAAATTTGACCGCGCCTGATGGCAACTGTACCCTCGCGAATTGCCTGAAAGTCGCGTTCCAAAATTTGCACTTGTTGCTGCAAGACAGTTTGTTGCTGTTCGAGTTGGGCTTGTTGCTGTGCCAAGGTTTCTAGGAGTGCTTCCCTCTCGGCAATTACTTTGTCGCGCTCGACAATTGTTCGATCGCGCTCGGCCAGATTTTGCACCCGCTGAGCAATTTCCTTGTCTCGCTGGGCAATTAGTTCGTTGCGATCGACAATTTCCTTGTCCCGCTGGGCAATTTCTGCGTCTCGCTTGGCAATTTCTGCGTCTCGCTGGGCAATTTGAGTTTTTACCTGCTCTCGCTGCTCGATTAACTGTTGGCGCTCTTCTTGCAGTTGGGCGATTTCCGAGCCTAAAGTCGTTTTTTGAGCAGAAACTGTTTTCAATTGGTTCTCGGTGCGATCGAGCTGAGCTTGTGTAGTCGATCGGATCGTTTCAACCAGTTTCAATTGTTCTTCGGTGCGGGATTTAGCTGCTTCCACACTGCTGAGCTGTTCTTCAGTCTGAGATTTAGCAGCTTCTACCTGACTTAACTGCTGTTCAGTTTTAGACTTGGCTGCTTGCACGCTGTTGAGCTGGGCCCGCAGCGAGTTTAATTTTGTTTGCGTCAGAGCTTGCTCAGCATTAGCTGCTTGGAGGGATTGATTAATTTGCTCTAAATTGGCTCTAGCTTGCGCTTGAGCGGCTCTGGCTTGAGCTAATTCAGTTTCAACTCGATTTTTTTCTTCAGTGGCCTGGTTGATTTCTCGGCGGGCGTTGTTGAGCCTTTTTTGAATCTCGTCTATTCTAAAAACTCCGGTTCGCAGCGGCTTGCTAGTAGCAAACAAAATGCCCAGAGTAATTGCTGACAGGATGCTGCCGGCCATCACTGTCACAACAACAGCAGTATCGCGGGGGCGAAGTTTGAATAAGCTCAACCTTGCCTTGCCGACTTTCGTCCCAAGGCGATCGCTGACAGTGGCGATCACACCCCCCAACACTAAAATTACAAATACCAGGATGTATCCAGCAGTCATTCCGATTTTAAATTTTGGATTTTGGATTTTGGATGGAATCTAAAATCCAAAATCCAAAATCCTATACTTTCTCGGCATCAAGTGAATTGCTGGCTTAGGGCGACCGGGTTGTGGACTGTGATCTTTTTCTTGTGGATCGAGATCATGGTTTCTTGTCTGAGATCCCCCAGCAAACGAGTTACAGTTACCCGTGTCGAACCGATCGCCTCGGCGATCGCTTGGTGGGACAGCTTCAAATCTATCGTAATCCCCTCTGTACCGGGCACGCCAAAATCTCGGCACAGAATCAGCAAAAAGCTGACGAGTCTCGAACCCATATCTCGGTGGGCCAGCGTTTCGATCATCATCTCGGTTTGCAAAATCCGAGACGACAGTCCCCGCAGCATCACCATCGACAATTCCGGGTCTTCCTTGAGCGCTTTCTCAACTTGTTCGATCGGCAGCGAGATCAATTCCACCGGCGTAAAGGCTACCGCGTGGTAAAACCTGTCCGATCGGTGTCCCGTAATCAGAGACAGCACCCCAAATACGCTATTTTCGCGCAGGAGGGCGACTGTAATTTCTTCACCTGCTTCGTAAACCCTGGAGAGCTTCACAGCACCTCTAATGAGAACGTAGACGCGCTCAGCCGGGTCTCCAGGGAAAAAAATTGTCTTGCCCCGTTCAAAGGTTTCCACAATGGGTGGAAACGCCCCGCCGCTGATTTGGCGGAACACGGCTGCTAGCGGTCTATCATGCGTCACGACTAGATCCTTTGTACTAATCAATACTTTATAACTTGCCGATTAACCTTATTGAGTAAATATACTGCCCAACCTCCAATATCCAACGATTCTGTTACTTCCATCTAATGTTAAGGTAAACACGCACTGTATGATTAAATCTAGCCCTTCTCTTAACTTTTTCAATTCCGCCCCCATGTAGCTCCACAGCAAAATTAATATCAATTGTGTCTCAATTGTGTCTCAATTGTGTCTGAATCAGTTAAAGCTGAATCAGTTGTGTCTAAACTGGCGGGGTTGTCGCAGAGAGCCAATGAGAACGGTGCAAGTTGCTTCTAGAAGAAATACAGATGATAGATTTGACCGGAAAAAATGCTCTTGTTACGGGCATTGCCAACAATCGCTCGATCGCCTGGGGCATCGCTCAGCAGCTCCACAAAGCTGGGGCCAACCTCGGCATAACTTATTTGAAGGACGAGAAAGGCAAGCACGAGCGCAAAGTCGCTGAACTGGTGGAACCGCTCAATCCCAGTCTGTATTTGCCCTGCAATGTCCAAGACGAGAGCGAAATTGAGTCTACTTTTCAAACCATCGCCGACAAGTGGGGCAAGTTAGATGTCCTGATCCACTGTCTGGCTTTTGCCGGCAAGGACGAACTTTCGGGAGATTTCACCAACACTTCGCGCCAAGGTTTCTCCAATGCTTTGGATATTAGCGCTTATTCGCTGGTGAGGCTTTGTGCTGCTGCTAAACCCCTGATGGCCGAGGGCGGCAGTATTGTGACCCTAACTTATTTGGGCGGCGTCCGGGTAGTTCCTAATTATAATGTGATGGGAATTGCTAAGGCGGCTTTGGAAATGAATGTTCGCTATCTGGCTGCTGAACTTGGCCCGTTAAATATTCGGGTAAATGCGATTTCTTCTGGCCCGATTCGGACTCTGGCTTCGTCAGCAGTTGGCGGTATTCTGGACATGATCCACCACGTTGAGGAAGTGGCCCCGCTGCGGCGGACGGTGACTCAGCAGGAAGTGGGAAATGCTGCGGCTTTTCTGTGCAGCAATCTCGCTAGCGGGATTACAGGTCAAGTTTTGTATGTCGATGCCGGTTACGAAATCATGGGAATGTAACAGTTGTCGAGAATGTTGAGTTATGTAGGGGCGGGTTTAGACAATAAACTTTTACTTTAACAAGTAAGTTTTATCTCGCATCTTCTTGCACCATTTTCAAGAACCTGTAGGGGCGGGTTCACCAAAAACTTTCTCCGGTGACAGACAGGTTAAATAAACCCGCCCCCACCCACCAAAAATCCCTTGATAGACATTGGTGTCTGATGTCAGTTGTATGCAGAACCAGCCCCTCGCTTGAGACTCAACACTAAAAAAATCCCGTTCTCAAATTACTAATTATCAATAACTAATGAATGACCAATTGCGAATTATGGAAATAATCGATCGCCCTTCTGTGCCTCCTGCAACTTCAGTTCAACCAGCTAGGGCCGCCTTGGTGAAACGCACGACACTAGAAACGGATGTCACGGCCAGCCTCAATCTCGACGGTGTGGGAACGTGCAAGGCGTCTACCGGGATTCCGTTTTTAGACCATATGTTGCACCAGATTGCTTCTCACGGATTGATCGATTTGGATGTGCAGGCGATCGGGGATTTGGAGATTGACGACCACCACACGAACGAAGATGTGGGAATTACCTTGGGCCAAGCCCTAGCAAAAGCTGTCGGGGATCGATCGGGCATTTCTCGCTTCGGGCATTTCATCGCACCTTTGGATGAAGCTTTAATTGAAGTAGTGCTAGACTTTTCGGGACGGCCTCACTTAAGTTACAACTTGGAAATTCCCAACCAGCGGATCGGCACTTACGATACCGAATTAGTGAGAGAGTTTTTTTCGGCTGTGGTGAACCACACTCAAATGACACTGCACATTCGACAGTTGCAGGGCGGAAATTCTCATCACATTGTAGAAGCGGCGTTTAAAGCATTTGCGCGAGCTCTGCGGATGGCAGTGGAAATCGATCCGCGGCGCGCCAGTGGGATTCCGAGTTCTAAAGGAGTTTTGTAGTATGGGGTTAGTAGTAGCGTTTGGGCGCTACTACTAACCTGTAAATCAAAATATATCTGCTATATAGTTAAAAACACCTTGACTTCCCTCGCCGTACTTTCCGATAAATTCAGCGATGATTCGATCGCTACACCTTTCTATAGCTTCATCAATAGAACTTTGTGCTAAAACTTGACTAGCCGACTGACGCAACACTTCAAACAGATTCACAGTATAGCGAGTATCTTCACTGACAAAATCCCACAGTTCTCGACCTATTAAAGTGATCATTTCCGAATTGGGCAAAATTTGCTTCAGCAAACCAAGTGTTACAGTTTTATTAGTTCTTTTACCGTAAGCTATACCAATATAAGCGCGATCGCCCTCCTGAATTTTTTCCTCAATTTTGGCAGCCCAATATACTATCTGGTCTTTATCCATATCATTCGGGCCGCTTTTTACCTGTATCCAGCATTTCTCGCCATCACTGGTAGTTTTAATTGCGTCCCATCCTGACTTGGCGGGTGGACTTTCTGCACTTTCAGAGCAAGATATCAAGAGTTTTTGAATAAAAAATCCCATTGAAGTGACAATAGACCTAGTAGCAGTCATATAAACATTGAGCCTGACCACTTCTTCGGGAGTGTCCAGATTTAACGCCCTAATTAAAAATGGGTTGGGATAAATTTTCCCTAAAGTCAAATTTTCAACCATAACTAGCTGTCGCCCAGTAAAATCTCGACAAATGCTGGCTAAAAAATTTTCAGCGATAGTAAGTTGCAGCGACAGCTTGCCTGAAGATATAAATGCTAAAATGCGTTCAATCTCATCGGGAGTAAATCTCAGCGCTCTTTTGCCCGATATGCTGCTGATGCCGTTTCTAAGTGTTTCTGCTTCTAAGTTAATAAATTCTTCTAACTCCGCAAAGTGACCGGCTAAAGATTGAGACTTTCTGGCCGGCAGTCCTACTTCTTTTTCTAAAATAAATGCTAATAATTCATGAAGTTGCTCTGACACTTTTATTTCTCCTAAACTCTGTTTGAAATATTAGTTAATTAAAGAGAGAAAGCTGTTGAATGATTTCTCGTCCTTGGACTCGCTCGCCCTTAATTACCTGACAAAGGTATTGACCGATCGCCTCTCCCAATAATACCGGAACTGCATTCCCAATTTGCCGATATTTAGAAGCAGTCGATCCATAAAAAACCCAATCATCTGGAAACGTCTGAATTCTGGCGCACTCCCTTACACTCAAAGGACGCAATTCATCGGGATGACACATATCTGTAGCCTTTTGATGAGGACTCGTGGTGACAGTAGGCGACGGTTTCTCCCACGCTAAGCGTCGATAAAAACCCACTTTACCGCCTTCAGATTTATAAGCTCCTCCCATTGCTTCTTGCTTTAATTCGCTGGGTAAATCCCTCCAGTTTTGACCGGCTGTTAACAGGCGCAAATACTTGACGCGACTTTCTGAGTAAGGGACAAATTCTGGTTGAGAATCTACTAAATTTTTTAATCCTTCTCTTAGCGTCAGCCATTTGGGTTTTTTACCAGTACCTTTCTGACTGTAACTTGGGAGCGGCAAAGTAACTGAATCATTACCTTTATAACCAATAAAAATAACTCTTTCTCTAACTTGAGGTACGCCGTAATCAGCAGTATTGAGCAAGTCATACACAACTTCATAACCAATGCGTTTCATCTCTGCCAAAATCACTTGTAAAGCTGCACCGGGCATCTCATCTGGTTCTAATGGCGGGAAATCTAAACCTCTGCGATCGTGAGGTCGATGTCGAAGCGGAGCTGACAGCAATCCCTTAACATTTTCCATGATAAAAAAGCGCGGTTTGATTTCGTCAACAATGCGTATGAAATCCATAAATAAGCTGCCGCGCGGATCGCCAACCGACCCCCGTTTTCCCGCTGTGCTGAAGGGTTGGCACGGGGGGCCACCAGTCACTAAATCTACTTCTTCAGCGCGTAGACGTCTATCTAAACCTAAGATGTGTCCGCCTTCTTGTAATAGAGTTTGGGCGCTGACTTGGCAAATATCTCTCGGTACAGCAGATAAGGATAAATGAGGACGATTTAGAGAGATTGTTTTGGTAGCATCAGGTTCAATTTCTACTAAAGTTACTGTCTGAAATCCTGCTTTTTCTAGACCTAAATCTAAACCGTAGGCTCCAGCAAAGAGGCTAATAGTTATCGGTTTGTTGTTAATCACACGTTTAAGCCTCAAGCTTAGATATTGGTGTAATGAAAATTGTACTTTACTAAAATCCAAAAGCCAGAGCATCAAGCATATACTTACCCTTCTCCCGCCCGACTTCTTGATATATATCCAAAAGTTCTTCGTAGGCAGTCTCTCCCCCTATAATATTCCAAAACTCATCTCCCATAATTACAGCTTGTTCAAAAGGCGTGTACTTCCTTGCCACTGACCATTTATAATCTGAACGATTTGGCCCGTAAGGATTGTAAGCCATAGCATAATAACATTGAGCAGCGGGGCGAGACTGTCCGCAAAGTAAATGAAATCTCAGCAGCCGTTGAATTACCTCCAAGCATTGTCCTTTGTTGGGTTTTGACCCTTTAATTTCAAAGAAAAATTTCCTCCCGTCACGGGATAGCACGTACAAATCTGCTTTGACTGTGACCGATCGCGTAACTAAATGGTTAGTTTTGGGAGCCTCAAGAACAGCTTCTATCATTTCTTCAAAAGCAGGTTTATTTGCATTTTTGTCGGCTGACTGCTCAAATAGCGCTATCTGACGCTCAATTTCATGGATAGCCTCTATGCTAACTTCGCCAGAAATTTCATAGCTTCTGCTTGCTTCTTGGTGATGTTCCAAAGCAATGAGTTTTGCACATTCTTCATAAGTTGTGCCCAAACGGCTGCTGAAACCTCTTTCAAACTCGTTAATCCGTAGCAACTCTGACGGGACGATCGCAGTTTGTAATAGTTCGGATTGCTCTGTAGAGGATTGGCCTGATAAATATGCTGCTGGAATATCAAGTTTCGCTATTAGCCGTCCTCTGTATTGATTGACAAGGTTTTCGATGAAAACTTCTAAGTATGCTTTGATGATGGCGCGTGTAATTGAGCTAATAGCTGACATTATTTTACTGCAAACATTCTGTTGACTAGACTTGTGACAAAACTGTGAGACAAAATCAAGCTTACTCCCTTATTTCTTAGTCCGCGTAGGCGGACTTCGTTTGTGTAGTTGCGGTTTCAACCGCCGAATGATCTAACCAAAATGGGTCAAGAATCGGAAAGCATCGAGTACATGACTCGCGCAAACGTAAGGCGAAGTATTGTAAAAAGCTTGCCAAGCCGCCGCTTTATCTTCGTCGTATTTACCCGCTCTTTCCGGGTGTTTTCCTTGCCAATTCAGCCGCACCGCGTGACCGACCAATACATCTAAAACGATGTATTCTTCTACTTGCAAATCTGGGTTACGCTGGGCGATCGCCGCCAACTCCATCAGCGCCTCAATATTGACTTGTCGGTATTCGGGTGCGACAATCTTATTCAGCAAATGCTCGATTTGTAGCGCAAAATTCTTTTCACCAGGGGTCATTTCCGATAATATAATATGGCTATCTAACCGATTGCGCCGTTCTAATTTGTCGCCAATTATCAAGCCTTTGCAGTGCCGCAGCAGTCCCCAAACACTCGGATAAAAATCCTTCGGTACGCGATTGACAGTACCTTCCATCTGCCGCTTCCGCCGCCATCCTCCCCCAGGCATGGTTGGTTCTTCAGAAACTGGCACTACTACCCATTCAATATCTTTTTCCGGCTGTTTGACACGCAGGGATTCTTGCTGTTTGAGAATTTGATTCATTTCCTCGTATTCTGTCAACACTTGGCGCAGGCGATTTTTGATTTCAAAGGGACTTAGTTGCATTAAATGTTCGTAAGCTTCATTTTGGGTAACTCCCAATTCGCGAGCAAACTCGCTAGTCAGCAGCAAAATAAAGTAGCTAACTCTCAGTGTCAGCAAACCTTTAAATAACTGCGGTTCGGCTTTAATTAGCAGGCCGAGGTAAATGAGAACTTCTTGAGTTAGAACTCGATCGCGAATGTCTTCTCCACAGAATTGGCGAATTTTGTCCATCACTTCCGTATAAGAACCCGGTTTCGCAATTATCGAATCTTCGCTGTAAGCTTTCCCCACAGCAATCTGTTTTTGCCGCACCAAAATGTCTGTCACCGCATCGGACAAGCTGATATCAACCTTGTCCAGCAAACCTGCGGCATGGCGGATGACTGCCCATTGGATTTTTGATTGCGAACTTTCTCCAGCTTTTGTATAAACTTCGTTGAGCAAATCCACAACTTTAACTGTTTCTTCTGCACCTCCAAATCCTGTATCAAAATTCAATCCTTTGAGGCGAACCAACGTGTGCAGCAACTCAATTTGTTCGTACAAATTTTCTGAATCCCGCAGGCTAGTTAGCAAAAATTGAGTATTAGTCTCGCACTCTAATTTAAATTCTTGCGTGTGACCCAAAGGCCAAGTTTTTTCAGGATTGTAAGTTAGATAGCTGCGCGTTTCTACTGCACCTGTCACCGGAGATTCGGTAAATTCAAAATCGTGCATGAAATCAATTCTTTCGGTGCCAGCGGTCAGCATTAACTGCTTAAGATTTCCGAGTTTAACTGGCGTGTTGTTACAGTGTCCATCCCGGAATTCCTTCATTAATTCTAACAACGCTTCCCGGCCGGTTTCCAGCATCGTGTGAGTCAGCATCAGCGTTACCGTAGGGCGTCCCAACTGATACCAGTGGTGGTGAATGTGAGCTATTTCGCTCTTGATTTGAGCTACTAAAAAATGGTAATCTAAAGTTAAGTAAAACTCTTGTCTGTTCAAAAAGGAGGGGAGAAATACGATCGCCTCTTCGCGAATTTTAAACACCCGAGAAGTTGTTAAACTCCGCAAACGGCGCACGGGGCGGCCACTTAAACCTAATTGGTCGTTGCGTCCAATTTGCGTGTAAATAGCTGATAATTCTTTAGTCTGGCGGACTTGAATTGGTTCTACCTGTTTTGGGGTTTGTGCCGCAATGCCGTTAGCAGCTAATTCTGCTTGCAAATCTTCGTCTTCAGCTAACAGTGCAATTTGCACTAAAGGTTCTCTGTGCGGGCCCACTGACAGGTGCCTTCCCAGCGGGTCGATATCGCCCACTGCGATTAATCCTTCATTTAGCAATTGACCGAGAAAATACAAACTTTGCGCCCAAACTAGGGGAATATTTTCATTGGGTAAGCGCTGCTGGCTGCGGGGATTTCGCTTTTCTGCTTCTATATTTTCGGCGGGGACGTAGTACAATTCGGGTAGTAGCGGGAAACCAGAGCGATCGACTGCTAGAGATTCCAAACGCTGCTGGTACTCTTGCACTTGAGCTTGATTTCCCTGAAATAGGCCGTCCAAGAATAAATAAGTGAAAAATAGCGGCCACTCGCATTCAATGTGCTCGAACTGCCTTAATTCTGTGGGTTCGTAGTGCAGGCGATCGGCATCTTCCAACACTGTTTGGTGTCCGTCGCGCAGAAACCGCTTGCAGCCGTAATTTCCTTGCAATTTGTCAATAATCTTATTTCGAGTCCGTTCTATTAATTCTCGATCTTCAACAGCAAAAGCCGGAAAACTAATCACGCTCAATAAAGCGGCATCTACTTCTTTTGAGCTAGATTCGCGAGGCAAAAGCGATTCCAAAGTTATGCGACTTCTGGCAATTTCGTCTGGCAAAACGTGAATCACCGATGCTTGAGAACCTTTAATCCCGAACAAATCCAACCCATTTATTGCTTCCAGCGCGGCTTTAGCCATGCCAACTGAACTGGCGTTCAATTCTGCATTGCCTCGATTGATTTTATGACCTCTTTCCCAAATGCCGTAATCCGGCGTGCGGTAGGCTCGACCGATGTAGTAAACTAAATTTTGCACGAAATTGACTTCATCTATTGTAAAAATTACGTGCAGCCCGGAAGCCGTCATTTGAGCAAGAATTAATAAGAATATAGATGTAGCGTCTAACTGTAAATGTCCCCACTGGTCATCCCCGACAACAATACTTCCCGTTTGAGTATTGTATTTAGCGTGCAGCGCATCTAGCGGCGACTGAGTATTTTTAAAATGTTCTACTTTGCTCGATTGCTGCATCATCGCAAACAGCAAGCCGCGCATCAGTTTGACTGTGCTGTGTTCGAGTTCAAAAGTCCTGCCCCGATCGCCATCAATTTTGCGGTAAGCTAAACCCAAACCCCAAACCGCGAGAATGCTGTACACGTTGTCGCGCACCCAGGCATCGGTGTAGTCGCCGTGAGCGTTAACGGCGGTACTCGCCGGCAGCAAACCTGTAATTGGGTTCTGGCGCTTGAGGATGATTGTTTTGATTTGCTCGTAGTAATAATCTAACCTGGTTTGCCGCTGGTTTTTTGCGATCGCCATTTCGTTTTCCTTGTTTTTCCTGATGCGAGTAGATTTGGGGTGAATAGACTTTTAAATATATCAGAGATTAGATTATTTCTCAAGTTATCCAAACACAAGAAGGTAATTGCCATGTCTACCCAAAACCACAATAACAACAGCGTTCCTTTCGTGAAAGTTGTCTACTCTACAGTGAAAATTAATGGTAAAATTGAGCTAGTACCGATGGAATGGTACGCCGACGGCTCTGTCAAAAAAATCGAACGCTAATGCTCGATCGCACTTGGCTGGCAAACTCTAATGAACTTGCGCGACCCGTCGCTTACAAAAAAACCGGTTTCTAGGCCACCGAACGATGACTTAACAGACTCTGGGTGGCACAAATCGGCTTTTTTGCGACCAAAACTGGTCTAGCGGCGATCGCCAATCTAAGCTAATTTAAATAACTAGGTGTGTAGGAATCTCAAAGAAAAAAATATGGATCGATCGCAGCCGCAATTTTCAGTGCTGGGACTACCAGTTCACATATTAGATGATTATGCAGGTTGGCTGATGGAGCGTCTGCATCAAGGGTTAGGAAGTCATGTGGTGACTTTGAATGCTGAAATGGCCATGCAAGCCGAGCAAAATCAGACATTAGCGGATGTAATCCGCAAAGCGGAACTCGTGATTCCCGACGGTTCGGGAGTGGTGCTGTACTTGCGGCTGCGTGGCAAACCGGCCCAGCGCTATCCGGGGATTGAATTAGCAGAATCGCTGCTGCAACAAGCCGGAAAATTGCCTGATTCGGAACCACTATTTTTCTTTGGAGGTTCCCCAGGAGTGGCGGCTGCGGCGGCCAAAACTTGGCAGCAAAAAGTTAACGGATTGTCAATTGCTTCTCAACACGGTTATCTTTCCGCAGATGAAGAGAAAGACTTCCGTGAAAGCCTCAAACAAATGCAGCCCAAACTGATTTTTGTAGGCTTGGGAGTGCCGCGCCAAGAATTTTGGATTGCCGAACACCGACACCTTTGTCCTGATTCGATTTGGGTGGGAGTAGGCGGCAGTTTAGATATTTGGGCGGGGACAAAAACCCGCGCGCCGGCTTGGTTTTGCGACAATCATTTAGAATGGTTGTATCGGCTTTATCAAGAACCTTGGCGGTGGCGCAGGATGTTGGCTTTGCCGCAATTTGCCTTGAAAGCTTTGGGGGATTTTCGAGGGTAAGTTAGGTGTAAGCACGACACTGATTTCTACACGGATCGCGACACGGATTTTTACACGGATACACGAATGAATAGAATCATCTTACTATTTGCCACTGATTAGCGCAATCTGGCTTTAAAACGGAGTCTCTTCTTGACTTCGTTTTTGAGCTTTCAGCCAGTCAGGGACAAATATCCACTGATGGTTGTCGCGAAACTCAGTAGCTTGAGGTGAGGGAAATACACGTCGCGATAGTAGTCTTCTGTCACCAAAATTCATTAATAAACCAATTGGTAAAGCCGTGTGATTCAAGTAAGTAATGACTTGTCCCAAATACTTTTTATGAAGTGTAGCGAAGGCTTTGATTTCCAGAATAACTTTGTTTTCAATAATAAAATCTGGAATGTACAAACCAAGTAATTGCTCGTTGTAGTAAACGGGAAGGTTTTTTTGTGGCTCAAAACCGATTCCCTCTTTTGTCAGTTGTTGTTCGAGTTTTTCCTGATAAATTGCTTCTTTGTAACCTGGCCCAAGCTGTCTGTGAACGGCCATACCTGCACCTATGATCCGATAAGTTAGGTCTTCATGTGGAGCCTGAATCTTTTCGCTCATTTTTTTCTGTCCAATTGTTGAGATGCTTTTTTCCTTATTTTGGCATAGCACCCAAAAAATTCACCCAGACAGAAAAAATTTTTTTCTGGAAAGCACTGCACTACACGGATTTTGACACGGATACACGGATGGTTTGACTCGTCTGAGGTTTAGCTAATTGGCTAATTTGGCTATCCTCC